>JAENJD010000012.1 GCA_016844605.1 Steroidobacteraceae bacterium | reverse complement strand
GAGCCATCCGGCGTAGAGTGCCGGCGATGGAGGAGCTGGATGCCGACGCGCAACTGATGCTGCGTTACGCCGCGGGCGATGCGCGTGCATTCGAAGAACTCTACGAACGCAACCGCGCAGGCCTGTGGCGATTCATCCGGCGCCTGGTGCGCGATGCCGGAGCGACGGACGATGTATTCCAGGAATGCTGGTCGCGCGTGATCGGCAGTCGCGAGCGTTACCGGCCCACGGCGCGCTTCACGACTTGGCTCTACCGGATCGCGCACAACTGCTGCATGGATCATTGGCGAAAGAGCGGGCGGCGCGCGGCGCATGAGACGACGGATGACGACGCGATCACGGCAGCAGCGGACGCACCTGCCAGCGGCCCGTTCGCAATCGCCGTCGCCGGCGAAGCGCGCGGGCGACTGAAGCTCGCGCTCGCCCGCCTGCCGGAGGAACAGCGCGTTGCGTTCCTTCTATATGTCGAGGGCGGCCTGTCGGTGGCTGAGATCGCGGAACAGACTGGCACCGGCGCGGAAACCGCGAAGAGCCGGCTGCGCTATGCGGTCGCGCGATTGAAGGAGGCGCTCGGCAACGACGCGCCGGTGGACTGAAAACATGAATCCGGGAAACGACGAACCATTCGATCGCAAGCCTTGGCGCAGGCTGCTGGATGCAGAATCCGGCGCGCCCACACAGGACATCGACCGGCGCATTCTCGCCGACGCGCGCCGCGCGCTCGCGCCGCACGCGCTCGCGCCGCACATCGGGCGCTGGTGGCTGCCGGCATCGCTCGCAGCGAGTGTCCTGCTTGCGGTCCTGATCGTGCAGTGGCAACTGGCGGACAGCCGCGCGCCGGCGCCCATGACCGAATCCGACGTGCTTTCGGCGCCAGCGCCCATCGCGACCGATGAAGCTGCGCCCGCCGCAGCAATGGAACTCCCCGCGCAACGGCAGGAGGAATCGGCAAAACCCGCAGCCAACCTGGCGCCGCCGCCGTCATTGGACTTGCCAACTCCGGAGTCGCGTCACGCGCCCGCCGCTCCGGAGCTCGCGGGATCCCCGGCCGATGCAGCGGCCACGGCAGCACCGGCGCCCGCGCGGGGGCAAGCCGAAGCGGAATCCGCGCTTGCGCTCGGCATGTTGAAGGCGGAGGAATCGCGCGCAGAGTCGCGCACACCCGAAGAATGGTACGCTGACATTGAGGCATTGCGGGCAACAGGTCGTATCAAGGAAGCAGACGCGGAACTTGCCCGCTTCAAATCAAAATATCCGGGCTGGCTTGAAAGCCACCAACAACCGAATCCCTGAGCGCACCGCGGCAAGCGGTGGACATGACTGACGATACCCGGAGCTGGCGCGTCGCCTGGCTGGTGCTGGCTCTCGTTTCACTGGCGAATTACGGCAACTTCTACGTCTACGACTCGATAGGCCCGGTCGCCGACCTGCTGCAGCGGCAGCGAAGCTTCAGCGATTCGCAGATCGGCATGCTGAATGCCATCTACAGCCTGCCGAATATCGTCTTGTTGCTGGTCGGCGGCATGTTCGTCGATCGCTACGGGGCGGCCCGCATGATGTTCTGGACCGCCGTCATTTGCCTTGCAGGCACGGCACTCACCGCATTCAGTCCCGACTTCACCGGCATGGCCGCCGGCCGGTTGCTGTTCGGCATCGGCGCCGAGACCTTCAACATCGCGACCCTGGCGGCAGTCGTGAAGTATTTTTCCGGCCGGAACCTTGCATTCGCAGTGAGCGCGAGTATTGCCATCGGCCGGGCGGGAGCATTCTCCGCCGATATGTCGCCGACGTGGTTTGCCGATGCCTACGCAGGGGGCTGGCAACCGCCGATGATCATTGCGACCGTGCTCGCGGCAATTTCGGTGGCCGGGGCTGCCGCCTACTGGTGGCTGGACCACAAGCGCGGCCACGCGGACCCGAATGCAACGCCGGCTTCAAAACGCATCTCGCTGCGCGGCGTATTGAGCTTCGGCCCGGCCTATTGGTACCTGCTCGTGCTGTGCGTGCTCTGGTATTCAGTGATCTTCGCGTTTCGCAGCACATTTTCGATCAAGTACTTCCAGCACGCGCATGGTCTCGACCTTGCGGCGGCCGGGGCGATCAACGCCTGGGTCTTCCTCGCGGCACTGTTCGCGACGCCCGCATTCGGCTGGCTGTGCGATCGCACCGGCCGCTATGCGCCGATGCTCGCGTTCGGCGCGCTGCTCCTGCCCATCTCGATCGCGGTCATGGCGTTCACGCATGGATCGCTGTGGATCGGGACTGTGCTGATCGGCGTGAGTTTCTCGCTGGTACCCGCCGTGATGTGGCCGTTGACGGCCAAGCTCATTCCGGAGTCGCGTCTCGGCACGGCGCTCGGCCTGATGTGGGTCGTACAGAACGCCGGCATGGCCGGCGCGAATATGTTGGCGGGCTGGCTGAACGACAACTACGGCGCGAGCGCGCTGAATCCGGCGGGCTACCAGCCGATGATGCTGTACTTCTTCATCTCGAGCGCGCTTGGCTTTGTCTTTGCGTTGATGCTGTGGCGGATTGCGGGCCGGCGGCATCACGAGGCCATCACGCACGGCCAGTAGTGCGCCTGCCATCCCTGCCCGCTGAGACCGGGCGCTATAATTAAGGTCGCAGCACCGGAAAGCTGCTGAGAGGACTCGTGGCCTCGGGCGATCAGAATGCGCAGGTGGAGTTCATTGGCCCGGACGGCGGCCCGTTGGCCCGATTGCGTCGCCGCATTGAGGTCGTCCATCGCATCCGGCCCGGTTTCCAGCTGCAACCTATCGATCAGGAGCGCGCGCTCCCGGCCATCACGCATCCCGATTTCATGAGCGCGCGCGCGCGCTGGCCGTATCTCAAGCGGCGCTGGAATTATTATCGCGAGGCCATTTCCATCGCAAAGCGTCTGTCGCCACGCCGGGTACTTGAGATCGGTACCTCGTACATACCGCTCTTCCCCATCAGCGACCGGCTCGACTACAAGGCGGACTTCCGTCCCACCTTCCTGCACGACGCGACCGTCGTGCCCTGGCCGATCGCCGACCAGGCTTACGATCTCGTTGTGGCGCTGCAGGTCTGGGAACATCTCGGCAACCGGCAGCTCGAGGCATTTGCCGAGTTGCCGCGCGTCGCAAGATACGCCCTGCTGAGCCTGCCGTACCGTTGGCGCAGCCGATCCAATCCTTCCCACTCGGGCATCGACGACCAGGTGGTCCTGCGCTGGGCCGGTGGCCGGGAACCTGTGGAAACCGTCGAAGTGCCGCGTTTTGGCCGGCGCCGCCGGAAGATCTATCTCTTTGACTTCACGAGCACGCGGTAAGCAGGACCGCGCGCAACGAGGTCTGCCAAAGCTCAGGATATGACAGCCGACAACAGCGGTCTGCGGTTGTTTCTGGGGACGACGTCATCGTCACAGACACCGAGATGCACGATCTCCGAGAACCCGACCTGCTGCAGCTTCGCGCGGACATCGTCCGGGCGCGTCGAGCTGTTCGCTTCGAAGTAGAGGCGGCCCCGGGTGACGCCAGCCAGCAACTCATAAAGGTGCGCGGGATCCTTCACGTGCGCCTCGATTGCCAGGCACAACACGATGTCGAACGGCCCGCCCACGTCTGCCGCCTGCATCTGGTCGAGATCTCCGACCCGGAACTCGAGTAGCCCGATGGCGGCAAACTCGGCGATGCGCCGCGCGAGCAGCACTTTCTCAGGATCGTACTCGATGCCGAGACTACGAGCCGGCCCGTAGTTCGACAACTGGAACAGCATGGCTCCGTTGTTGCAGCCAAGATCGAGGATGCGCTTGCCGCGGACCTGATCTTGCAGGATGCCGAAGCGCTGCAATCGCCGTCCTGCATCCCGCTGAGCTTCGTCCCTGGCGACCGAGAAGCGCGGCGTCGAGAACGCGCAATAAATCGCGTCGCGAGTCCGCAGCCGGTGCCGGGCGGATTTCTTGCGGAAGGACGCCGACTCCCGGCGCAGATCGTCCTTCAACCGAGCCGCAGTGACCGCATCGTTCGACGGGGATTCCGCCTGTGTCATGGCCGTCGAGTATAGGCAGCACCGCCCGGCAATTCACCTGCCGCGCCGGCGCAGCGCATCGGCTACACTCCCCCGCCGTGCGCAAGTTGAAGGAAGCCATCGCGGAATTCAGGTGGGGACCGTTGCCGGAACGTCGCGCGCGCGGTCTCGTCCACCTGTTTGACGTCCTCGCCGGGACCGGCTTTCACCGCAACTACTGGATGGTCATGGGCCTGCTGCTCGGATGCATGCGGGACGGCGGCCCCATTCCCTGGGACCGGGACGCCGATTTCGGTTTTCACGAGCGCGAACTTCCGGCCTTCATGGATGCGCTCGGCGAACTAATAAAGAAAGGTTTCAGCCCCTGCAGGCTCCACCAAGTGGGCGGTGCGTCGCGAGGGATTCAAATTCGAATTCTTCATGTTCGAACAGCGCGGTGACCGTCTGCGCTGGTACTACCACCACAGCCGCGAACCGCGCCTCGAAATCATCAACGAGATTCCGGTTCACGGCCTGGATGAGTTCGAGCTCTACGGGCGCCGCTGGTTGAAGCCCGACAATGCCGACGCCTGCCTGGCCGCCCTTTACGGCGACTGGCGAACCCCCGACTCGAACTACGTTTACTGGCGCGATTGCGCGGCAACCGTGGATCGCTATCCCTGGAGCGGCGAACGCCGCAGGGTCTGAGCTTGTCTGTGCGCAACACGATTGAGGACCTGTTCATCCGCGTGGCCGCCAGCGGTTTCCTGCCGGCCAGCTGGTGGCTTTCACTGCCTGATCCCGCCACGATCACCCCCCGCAGAGGCAGGCTCGCGATCGAAATCGTCAGCCATTGCTGGCAGTACGGCCACCTGCTCGCCTATCAACTGAGCTCGATCGTCAATTTCCCGCCGACGCGCACGACGGTCCGGATGACCGTGTTTTATGCCCCGGAAGACCTGCGCACCCGGGCCATGCTCGATTTCTTCGGTGCCATCCAGGTGGCCAATGTGACCTGGAACTGGCAGGCGATCGAGCCGGGCCGGCTCTTCCGGCGATCGATCGGGCGAAATCTGATCGCCCGCAGCACGAAGGCGGACTGGGTGTGGTTCACCGACTGCGACATCATTTTTCACCGCGGATGCCTGGACACGCTGGCAGATCAACTGCAGGGCCGCACTGACAGGCTTGCTTATCCGCGCGAGGAGCGCGTGACCGCGATGCTGACGGAGACCGATGAACTGCTTGTGGCTGAGCGCGACCGGCCGCGCGTCGTCGACATCGACACGAGCGAGTTCTCGCTGCTCGCGGTTCCCCAGGCGACCGGCGCTTACCAGATCGTCCATGGAGATATCGCGCGCGCCTGCGGCTATTGCGATCAGGTGTCCGTGTTTCAGCGCCCGGTCACGCGCTGGGCGAAGACCTTCGAGGACCGTACCTTGCGCTGGCTGCTGCAAACACTGGGAACGCCACTCGAAGTGCCCGGCGTGCACCGCATCCGCCACGTGCAAAAGGGCCGCTATGGCGACAACAAGGCCGAGGCACTGGTCCGCGGCAATATCCGGCGAGTGAAGGCGGCGGCCAAGGCGCGCTGGCGGGCGATCCTGGGCCAAGCGTCCTGAGCGCAGAGCGCCAGCCCGCGGATACCGATCGATGGTCATGCCCTGCCGGAAGTCCGCAGGATCACTGCTACAATCACGGCCCATTCTGGCTGCCGTACCAGCCCCTGCGCGGAGTTCTGGATGAAGAAGTCCGTTACCGTCACCATCACCGGAGCAGCGGGCCACATTGGCTATGCGCTCGCCTTTCGGGTGGCCTCCGGGCAGATGCTCGGCACGGACCAGCCGGTCAACCTGAACCTGCTCGAGATCACGCCCGCGCTGCCAGCGCTCGGCGGTGTCGTCATGGAGTTGTCCGACTGCGCCTTCCCGACACTCAATCGCCTGATCGCGACGGATGATGTCCGTGCCGCATTTCGCGACTGCGACTACGCGATGCTGGTCGGCGCGCGGCCGCGCGGGCCCGGGATGGAGCGCAAGGACCTGCTGCTTGCGAATGCGCAGATCTTCTCGG
Organism: Steroidobacteraceae bacterium; assembly: GCA_016844605.1. GTDB lineage: Bacteria > Pseudomonadota > Gammaproteobacteria > Steroidobacterales > Steroidobacteraceae > SCUD01. Next base: position 28,785 of record JAENJD010000012.1, on the reverse strand, counting down.
CGCAGGGCAAGGCCATCAATGAAGCCGCAAGCCGCGACATTCACGTGCTGGTCGTCGGCAATCCCGCGAATACCAACGCCCTGATCGCGGCATCGAACGCGCCCGACATCGAGCGGCAGAACTTCACCGCGATGATGCGCCTCGATCACAATCGCTCCCTTGCCCAGCTCGCCGAGAAGACCGGAACGCAGACGACGGCGATCCGCCGCATGATCGTCTGGGGCAATCACAGCGCGACGCAGTACCCCGACATCAGCCACTGCACGGTGACCGGCAAGCCCGCCCGCGCGCTGGTGGACCAGCAGTGGTACCGCGAGCAGTTCATCCCGATCATCCAGCAGCGCGGCGCCGCGATCATCAAGGCGCGCGGCGCTTCGTCGGCGGCTTCCGCGGCATCGGCCGCCATCGATCACATGCGCGACTGGTCGCTCGGCACGACGGCCGCTGACTGGGTCAGCATGGCGATCCCCGCCGACGGCAGCTACGGCATACCGGAGGGCGTGATGTATTCGTACCCGGTAACCTGCAAGGGTGGCCGCTACGCGATCGTGCAGGGCCTTGCGGTCGACGAGTTCAGCCGCGGCCGCATGGATGCGACGCACAAGGAGCTGCTCGAGGAACGCGAGGGCGTGCAGGAATTGCTCTCCGCAAGGTAAGCGATGATCCACCTGAAAAACGCCGTATCGATCACCGCCGTGGGCCTCCTTTCGATCGGCCTGCTGTCGGTGAGCGCGGTAGCGCAGGAAAAAACGCAGAAGCCACCCTTGCACGGATCGCACTGGATGGCGATCACCGGCAAGCCGCTTGCCGCGACCGCGGGCGCCAGCATGTTCGAGCGCGGCGGAAATGCCGTGGATTCCGCCTGCGCGATGCTCGCCGCGACTGCGACGATGTGGGACGTGCTGTCCTGGGGCGGTGAGACGCAGGCCCTGATCTACAACCCCGGAACCGGCCGCATCATCGCAATCAATGGCCTGGGTGTTGCGCCGACCGGCGCAACCGTCGATTTCTTCCGCAAGAAGGACTTCAAGTATCCGCCCGAGGAAGGCCCGCTCGCCGCGGTGACGCCGGGAACCCCGGGGGCTCTGCTCATGATGCTCGCCGAGTATGGCCGTCTGTCGCTCGCCCAGGTGCTGGCACCCGCAATCACGCTCGCCGACGGCTATCCGATCGAAGCCGAGACCGCCGATCGCGTCGAGCTCGAGAAAGAGAAGATCAAGCAGTGGCCTTATTCAAAGGCCGTGATGCTGCCGCACCTGGGCTCGGCGCGCGAGGCGCCGCAGGCGGGCGAGATGTTCCGCCAGCCGGATCTCGCGGCGACATTGCGCAAGCTGGTCGAGGCTGAGGCCAAGGCACTGGCCGCGGGGAAGTCGCGCAAGGAAGCGATCATGGCCGCCTATGAACGCTTTTACCGCGGCGACATCGCGGACGAGTTTGTACGCGGCGTGCAGGAACAGGGCGGCCTGATAACAAAGAACGACCTCGCCAACTGGCGTGTCGAATTCGAGGAGCCGGTGCACACGAATTACCGCGGCATCGACGTCTACAAGCTCGACCGCTGGGTGCAGGGCCCGGTGATGCTGCAGACGCTCAACATCCTCGAGAACTTCGATCTCAAGGCGATGGGCTACAACAGCGCGCGCTACATCCACACGATCTACCAGGCGATGAATCTCGCCTTCGCGGATCGCGACTTCTACTACGGCGATCCTTATTTTCCGCCCGAGGAACCGATCAAGGGTTTGCTGTCGAAGGAATACGCGAAGGCGCGCGCGGCGCTCGTCAACGCCGATGTCAACGATCCGGCGGTCGGGCCGGGCGATCCCTATCCGTACCAGGGCGAGACAAACCCCTGGCTGAAGGCGTCGCCGCAGCCCGCCGCGGTCGCGAATGTCTTTGACGCCTCGAGTTTCGCCGCTGCGACCGATCCCGACACCGGTTCCTTCTATCGCGGCACGACCAGCGTTGTTGCCGCCGACAAGGAGGGCTGGATCGTCTCGATGACACCGAGCGGCGGCTGGCTGCCGGCCGTCATCGCCGGCAAGACCGGCATCGGCATGAGTCAGCGCATGCAGGCTTTCGTGCTGGACCCGGCTGAAAATCCGTTCAACCTGCCGGAGCCCGGCAAGCGGCCGCGCGCGACGCTGACGCCGTCGCTCGCCTTCAGGGACGGCAAGCCGTGGCTGGCATTCGCCGTGCAGGGCGGCGATACGCAGGACCAGAACCTGCTGCAGTTCTTCCTGAATGTCGTCGAATTCGGCATGACTCCGCAGCAGGCGGCCGAGGCGCCGAATTTCATCAGCTGGCAGATGCACGACTCCTTCGACCAGCACCAGATCTTCCCGGGCCGAATCCTGCTGAACAACTCGATACCGGACTGGGTGCGGCGCGAATTGCGCGCTCGCGGTTACAAGCCCGAATTCGGTTCGCGCACCTCGGGGCCGATCAACGCGATCCAGCTCGACCAGGAGCACGGCACGCTGTGGGGCGGGTCCAGCAATCACGGCGAGGACTACGGCATCGCCTGGTAATAGGCGTAAGATGGCGCTCACACCTGCCGCATCGGCAGGCTCAAAACAAGTACTGAGGGAAATCCATGAAATCGAGAATTTTCGGCCTCCTGGCCGCGTGCGCGCTTTTGACTCCTGCGATCTCGCAGGCGCAGGAACACTGGAACGAGGGCCCGGTCTGGCAATGCAGTTCGTACCGGACCACTCCCGGCATGTACGACACCTATATCAAGTGGATTCGCGCTCATTCGGAGCCGATCAATGCCGAAGCGAAGAAACAGGGCCTGATCCTCGACTTCAAGACGTTCGTCAAGGCGCCTAGCGATCCCAACGATTACGACGTGCTGTTCTGCACGCTCTACTCGAGCTACGGCAAGGCGCTCGACTACAACAAGGGCGACGACGACAAGTTCGAGGCGATTTCAGCCAAGCACTGGGCGACCGGTGACAACGACAAGCAGCGGGAGCTTGCGAGTCCGCGGCTGGAGATGCGCACCTACCTCGGCACGGAATATGTCCGCGAGGTGATGTTGAAGCCTGCTTCGTAAGCCGGTAATTCAGCCGACAACCATGGAAGCCGGCGATCGCGCCGGCTTCTTTTTTGCACTGCAAACTACCTGAAATACGGCCTGCGACCTAGGGTGCATGCCCTAATCCCGCATCCCATCCTGATCGTTGTATAAGGAGGCGTGATGGTGTCAGCCCTCTGGTTGCTGTTGTTCGTCAGCCTGGTGCTGTGGCTCGCCTACCAGCGCGCGGGCTTCGTGAAGGCGACCATCGTGCTCGGCGTGCTGCTCGTCGGCTACACGATTTTCGGCGCCGGGCCGATCTGGTGGAAAGCCGTACTGTGGGCACTCTTCACGCCGCAACTGCTGCTGAACATCCGCCCGTTGCGGCGCTCATTGATCTCGCGCCGGTTCCTGCGCGTGTACAAGCGCATGTTGCCGTCGATGTCCACGACCGAGCGGGAGGCGCTCGAGGCCGGCACCGTCTGGTGGGACGGCGAGTTGTTCACCGGCGGGCCTGACTGGAACAAGCTGCTCTCCGCGAAGGCGCCGGTGCTGACGGCCGAGGAACAGGCGTTCATCGACGGGCCCTGCGACGAACTCTGCCGGATGATCGACGACTGGGACATCACCCACCGACGCGCCGACCTGCCGCCCGAAGTCTTCGACTTCATCAAGAAGAAGGGCTTCTGGGCGATGATCATCCCGAAGAAGTTCGGCGGGCTGGAATTCTCGGCCTACGCGCATTCCTGCGTGGTCGTGAAGATCGCGAGCCGTTCCGCCACGGCTGCTTCAACAATCGTCGTCCCGAATTCGCTCGGTCCGGCGGAACTCCTGCTGCATTACGGCAGCGAGGAACAGAAGAACCATTTCCTGCCACGGCTCGCGCGAGGCGACGAGATTCCCTGCTTCGGCCTGACCGGCCCACGCGTGGGTTCCGATGCGGGTTCACTCCCTGATACCGGCATCGTCTGCAAGGGCTTTTACCAGGGCCGCGAGATCACTGGTATCCGGCTCAATTTCTCCAAGCGTTACATCACGCTCGCGCCGATCGCGACGATTATCGGGCTCGCGTTCCGCCTGTTCGATCCCGAAAAACTGCTGGGCGGCGTTGGGACGGATTATGGAATCACGGTGGCACTGGTTCCGCGCAACACGCCGGGCATCACGATCGGCCGGCGGCATTTGTCGCTCAACAATCCGTTCCAGAACGGGCCGATCCTTGGCCGCGACGTATTCGTGCCGCTCGATGCCGTCATCGGCGGCACGAAGATGGCCGGACAGGGCTGGCGCATGCTGGTCGAGCAGCTTTCGGTCGGGCGCTGCATTTCGCTGCCCTCGATCGCGACCGGCGGCGCCAAGGGCGCCGTGTACTCGACCGGCGCCTATGCCCGCATCCGGCGGCAGTTCAACATGCCGATCGGGCGCTTCGAGGGCGTCGAGGCAGTGATCGCCCGCATGGCGGCGCGCACCTACATCATGGATGCGGCGCGTTCGGTGACGACCGGCGCGATCGATGGCGGCGAAAAACCCTCCGTGCCGGCTGGCATCCTGAAGTATCACATCACCGAATTCGGACGGATGATCGCAAACGACGCGATGGACGTGCAGGGCGGCAAGGGCATCATGCTCGGCCCGAAGAACTACCTTGGCCGCGGCTACCAGGCCGTGCCGGTCAGCATCACCGTCGAGGGCGCCAATATCCTGACACGCAGTCTCATCATCTTCGGACAGGGGGCCGTGCGCTGTCATCCCTGGGTGCTGAAGGAGATGAATGCCGCGAAGGATCCGGATCATGCGCGCGGCGTGCGCGACTTCGACAGCGCGCTCTTCGGCCATATCGGCTTCACGATTTCGAATGCCGTGCGCTCGTTCTTCGGTGCGATCACGCTGTCGCGCATCGTCAAGTCGCCCATCAAGGGTCCGACGACTCGCTACTACGAGCACATCAACCGCTTCAGCGCTTCATTTGCGTTCGCGACCGATGTCGCGATGCTGTCGCTTGGCGGCTACCTGAAGAAGAAGGAGACCCTGTCCGCACGGCTTGGCGACGTGCTGTCCTCGATGTACCTGGCGTCGATGGTGCTGAAGCATTACGAGAACCAGGGCCGACCGGAGGCCGACCTGCCGCTGGTCGAATACGCCTGCCGCCAGTTGCTGTACCAGGCCCAGGAGCAGCTGCACAGCTTCCTGCGCAATTTCCCGGTGCGCTGGCTCGCCACACTGATGCGGGTCCTGATCTTCCCGCGCGGCCTGACCTATTCGGCACCGAGTGACCGGCTGAATCCGCGGATTTCGGAACTGGTGATGAACCCCGGCGAAGCGCGCGAGCGGCTATGCCAGTACATTTACCGCACGCTCGAGCCGACCAATCATCTTGGCCTCGTGCAGCAGGCGATGGAATTCGCGATCGCGGCGGAACCGATCGAGAAGCGGATCCGCGTCGAGGGCGTCAAGACCGGCCGCGTGACGGCACTCGACCTGCCGGGCCAGATCCGCGAGGCACAGGCCGCCGGCATCATCAGCGAGGCCGAGGCTGCGCAACTGCGCGAGTACGACCGCAAGGTCATGGACATCATCAATGTGGATGATTTCGATCCGCGCGAGCTCGTCGCCGGGTCGACCTACGAGATCCAGCTCGACGGCGGCAGCACGCGGGTGGCCTGAGCTTCTGCGCGACCGGGTACCCGATCACAATTACCGCCCTCGTGAGCACTCGGCAGCATTGACTGCCACGACAAGCTGCGACGCGCTCTGCAGAATTATCCCGTAATCAGGGTACAACTGGCCCTGTCGATACGGGGTAAGCGATGCCTCCCAGCGATGCCGGGCTCCTGACGGTCTCCGACGTTCGCGAATTCTTTCGCGAGGCGCTCTCGACCGCGCTCGAGCAGCAGCGCCTGCGGGTCAAGGATCACACCGAACACTACGTCGTGAACATGCTCGCCATGTTCGCCCGCACTGAGGTGCTCTTCGAACCAGGCCCCGATGGCGCGCGCCTGAAGCCGCTCGCACTGCTGCTTGCGGAAGCCCTCGAGACCCGGGATGACGAACGCCGTTTTCGCACGCTCCAGCGCCTCGGCGACGTCGCACTGTTCGTCTCCGGATTCCTCGCGAATGGATTTCCGCGCCGCCTCGTGGACATCGACTACCACATCGCCATGGGCGGTCGTGCCTATGGAGCGCTCGCGCAGACGCCGCAGCGCGGCCCAAGGCGCGCGCTCGCGACCGTCTTCGCCGAACTCGAGGACAAGTTCCAGCCGCTCGTCGATGCGCTGAATGATATCAGCGAGAGCGCGGTCACACGCTCCCAGCGCGACGTGCTGCGCCTCTATGAACTCTGGCACAAGACCGGCAGCCGGCGTGCCCACCGCCTGTTGATGCGCCTCGGCATACAGCCGCATTCTTCCGGCGCGATCGCGCACTGACATGGGTGTCGCAGCACTTGAGCGACTCGAGCTGTTGCTGACCGGGATCTACGATCTCCGCGTCGACTGCCGCGTCGCGGACTTCCTTGTCACGGACCGGCAGGCGCTGCCTGGCTCCTGCCAGGACGCGCCGGGCGACGAGCAACTCTTCGTCACGACCGTCGATGACGAGCTCTGCATGTCGCTGTTCCTCGACCACGAGATGCTCGATCGGTTGCAGGTGCACGACCCCAATGAAGGACTGCACCAGGGCAATGTCGCCGACTTCTGGACGGCACTCGAGGGTGTCAGCCATTTTCTCTGCGTCGCCCATCATGCGGAGCACGACCGTCAGGTGTCGCTGCTGACCCTCGAGCTGCAGGCCGAGATCGACAAGTACGTCGCGAGCTTCCTGTTGCTTCACCGGCGCGACCCGCATCGCTTTCCTGCCGAACTGCATTCGCTGCTGTTCCAGCGCGCGCGCGTCGACCCCCGGCTTGCCGCCGGCCGCGAATCGCTTTACCGGCGCTCCAGCCGCTATGCGGCACGATTCTGCGCGAAGCTGGAACCGCGGCTGAGGGCGTTATGCCGGTCCGGGGATGGAAGCTGGCAGGCCGACCTGAGGCGGTTCTACCGATTGACGGACTTCGGGAAACTCAGGCATATCGAGCGCCTGCAGGTGTGCTGAGCTAAGATCTGCGCTGTCGCTCGAAACGAGCCGCAGCTTGTCATCCAACGTCATATACGAAGTCGAGTGCCAACTCGACCCGGACATCGTCGCGGACTACGACGCGTGGCTGCCGGGTCACGTCCGCGACGTGCTGGCCTGTGCCGGCTTCCTGGGCGCGAGCATCCAGTCGACCGAAACGCCGTCGGGCGAGCGCCAGCGCCGGCGCGTCCAGTACCGGGTCGAGAGTCTGGCCGCCCTTGACCATTACCTCGAGAACAGCGCGACGCGGATCCGCACCGAGACTCTGCAGCGCTTCAGCGGACGCGTGCAATGCGAGCGGCGCGTCTTCAAGCCGCGCGAGGACATCGTTCCGGCGGCGCTGGAGCCTGCGCGCTGCCTCAACTGTGGGACGCCGATCATCGGGAAATACTGCCGCGCCTGCGGCCAGAACGCCGATGTGCACGTGCTGTCCATGCGCGAAGTGGCGGGCGATGTCACGCACTCCCTGCTGCACCTCGACAGCCGCGCCTGGCAGACGCTCAAACTGCTGATACTGAAACCCGGCGAACTCACGCGGGAATTCATCGCGGGTCGGCACCAGAGCTACCTGCCGCCATTCCGGCTCTACCTCGTCGTCAGCATCCTGTTTTTCGCGCTTTCGGCGCTGCTGCCGGACAAGGATCTGGTGCACATCGATGACGATGACCAGGCAGTCACCGCACCGGTCACCATCAAGCCACCGGAGAATGCGCCCGGCGCTCCGCCCGATGAGGTATCAGCCGAATTGGGCAAGGATATCCGCGAAGAGCTGGCGAAAGCCGGTGTTGATCCCGCGCTGGCAGAGAACCTGCCGAAGTCCGGGCGCAAGGATTGCGATATCAATTTGTCGCTGCCGCTGATCGGTACGGTCAGCGAACCGCTGAGCCGGGCGTGCAGAAGTGCCGCGGCCGACGGGGGTGTGCGTCTCTTCGAGCATTTCGTGGCCACGGCGCCCAGGCTGATGTTCCTTTTCCTGCCGCTGATGGCGGCGGTGGCGCTGCTCTTCTATTGGCGACGACCCCGCCGGCTTTATGCCGAGCACCTGGTGTTGTTTCTTCACAGCCACGCTTTCATCTACCTGTTGCTCGCAACAACGGCCGTGACGATCGCGCTGTCGACGATCGAACTGCCGCTGTTTGGTTTTTTCGGCTTTCTCACCTTCATCCTGTACGCCTATCTGCCGTATTACGTGTTCCGCTCGATGCGCGTCGTCTATGGCGAGAGCCGGCTCAGGACTCTGCTGAAGTTCACAGCCCTGGGAACGATTTATTTCATCCTGCTCGGCATAACCATGCTCGCGGGCTTCGTCTACACCGCGCTTGCGCTCGCATGAGCGATCATCGCGCGATCCTGCACGTGGACATGGACGCTTTCTACGCGTCGGTCGAGCAGTTCGACAACCCGGAACTCGCAGGCCAGCCTGTCATCGTCGGCGGCACCGGCGGGCGCGGTGTCGTTGCCGCGGCGAGCTACGAAGTGCGCCGATTCGGCGTGCATTCGGCAATGCCCATGCGCGAGGCGCTGAAACGCTGCCCGCACGCGATCGTCCTGCGTCCGCGCATGAAGCGCTATCGCGCGGTCTCGGAGCAGGTATTCGAGATCTTCGGCGAATTCACCGACCTCGTCGAAGGCCTGTCGCTGGACGAGGCGTTTCTCGATGTGACCGGCAGCATCGGATTGTTCGGCAGCGCCGAGGCGATGGCACGCGAAATCAAGAGCCGCATCCGCGTCCGCAGCGGGCTCACGGCCTCGGTCGGCGTCTCGCACAACAAGCTGCTCGCGAAACTGGCGTCGGAAATGAACAAGCCCGACGGACTCGCGGTGATCCGGCCGGGGGAAGTCACGACGATACTCGACCCGATGCCGGTGCGACGGCTGCACGGCATCGGCGCAAAGACAGCGGCGCGACTCGAGCAACAGGGAATCCACACGCTCGGGCAGTTGCGCCGCGCACCGGAATCCGTGCTGTGGCCGTTGTTCCGGCGCGAGACGCGCGAGATGCGCGAACGCGCGTCTGGCATTGACGATCGCCCGGTGGTTTCCGATGCTCCCGAGAAACAGATCAGCTCCGAGGAAACCTTCGACGTCGATATCAAAGATCATGAGGAACTGCGGCAACGGCTGGCCCACCTGGCCGATCGCACGGCCGAACGCCTGCGTTCACGGCAGTTCAAGGCCGGCATGATCAGCATCAAGGTCCGCCGGCGCGATTTCGAGACCTATACGCGCCAGAGGAGTTTCAGCCCGCCAACCCAGGAGACGCGCCTGGTCGTGCAAGTGGCAACCGAACTGCTCGACCGCTGGCTCGAAGAGCAACCGCGCGCCGCCGTGCGCCTGCTCGGCGTCGGCGTCAGCGACCTGGCGCCCGCGCAGCAGCTCGATCTCTTCACGACCCGCGAGAGCGACGAGTCCGGAAAACTGGACGAGGCGCTCGATCGCATCCGCGGCAAGTACGGCACTGAAGCGGTCAAGCGCGGTAGTGACTAGGCAGTGCCGCAAACCACAGGCAGGCGCCTTGCCACGGCAGTGCCCAGGCAAGGCCCCCAGCCTCGTGCAGGCGGCTTTGCGCTACACCCGGCCTGCAGGCATCATGGTCCCCCGTCGGAGGCCCGACCGGACTCGTAAGTCCCTATGTACACAAGCTTTTTTGGTCTAACCGAAAAGCCATTCGCGATCACGCCCGACCCCCGCTACCTCTATCTCAGTGAGCGGCACGCGGAGGCGCTCGCGCATCTTGCCTATGGCATCGCCGAGGCCGGCGGATTCATCCAGCTGACCGGCGAGGTGGGCACGGGCAAGACCACCGTGCTGCGCAGCCTGCTGCAGCAACTCCCGCCGCACTGCGATGTCGCGCTGATCCTCAATCCACGCGTCACACCCGCGGAATTCCTGCAGTGCATCTGCGACGAATTGCATGTGCAGGTACCGTCCGCAGCCGCCGGCAGCGTCAAGTCGCTGGTGGACCTGCTGACGCATTTCCTGCTCGACGCGCATGGCCGCAGCCGCCGCGTCGTGCTGATGGTGGATGAGGCGCAGAACCTCTCCGCCGACGTGCTTGAGCAGGTGCGGCTGCTCACCAATCTCGAGACCGCGACGCAGAAGCTGCTGCAGATCCTCCTGATCGGCCAGCCGGAACTGCGCGCCGTGCTCGCGAAACCGGAGTTGCGCCAGCTCGCGCAGCGCGTGACAGGCCGCTATCACCTGGAAGCACTCAGGCGCACCCAGACCATCGCCTACATCCGCCATCGGTTGCGAGTAGCCGGCGCGACCCGCGACGTGTTCTCGTCAGCTGCGCTCGGCGAACTCCATAGGTTGTCACGCGGCGTGCCGCGCATCATCAATGTCATCGCCGATCGCGCCCTGCTCGGTGCCTATACGCGCGAAGAGCATCGCGTGACCGGTGGTCTCGTGCGGCGCGCAGCGAGCGAAGTCTATGGTCGTCCGGTGCTGGCGCCCTGGCTGCGCTGGGCGGCGATTACAGGTGCAGCGGCAGGCGCCGCGCTTCTCGCCGTCGCCATCTGGCGCGCGATGCCTGCCAAAGACTCCACGCCGGCCGCCCCGCAATCAGCTGCTGCCCAAATCGCACCCGCAGCCGCGCCACCTCCACCTGCACCGGCTCCACGCCCGGAACTCGGCGCGCTGCTCGCGCTCGATGCCGCCGGCACGACGATGGATTCCGCATTTGGCTCGCTCTTCAGGATGTGGGGTGGCGAATACCAGCCCGGCAACGGCCTCGGCTGCGTCCAGGCCGCGAATCAGGGCCTGACCTGCGTCTGGCAACGCGGGTCGCTCGCGCAACTCAAGCTGATCAATCGCCCCGCCATCCTGTCGCTGGTCGACGACGTGAACTCCTCACGTCAGGTAGTCCTTTCGGGGCTCGAGCGGGGACAGGCGCGGCTCCTGATCGGCGCAAGCGAGGTCGAGGTGCCGATCGCGGAGCTCGCGGATTACTGGTTCGGCGAATTCCTGGTCCTGTGGCGCCCGCAGGCGAGCGAACTGCGGCCATTGCGCGCCGGCATGCGCGGCGAGGACGTGCGATGGCTGCGCCATGGCCTCGAACAACTCGGCGGGCTGCCGGTCTCCGATCCTTCGCACGACGTGTTCGACGCCGAACTCGAGCGCCTGGTCGAGGACTTCCAGCGCAGCCGGCGTCTCTCCGTGGACGGCATCGCGGGCGTGCAGACCCAGCTCGTGCTCGACGCAGCGCTCGGCGCGCCCGGGACTCCGAGACTCGCTGACACCGGAACGCGGGCCGGCGCATGAGTTTCATCCTCGACGCATTGCGCAAGTCCGAACTCGAGCGCCAGCGCCAGAGCGGCCCCAGCATCGCAGAGTTGCCCGTTGCGCGTGACGACCGCCGCCTTCCCCGGGCCTTGTTTGCGATCGGCTTGCTGCTGGTCGTCAATGTCGGCGTGCTGCTTTTCTTCCTGCTGCGTGACACGAGCGGTGCGCTGCCGGCGGTCGGCGTGACTTCGACCACGGCTCCCGTTGTGGCGGCGCCGGTGCCGGCGCCAGCGACAGCCGAAGTGGCGCCGGTCGTGGATTCACCGGTCATCGATGAACGGGTGACCGAACCAGAGGTGATGCCGGAAGCGACGTTGCCGCCACCCGCGCCGGATCCGACATTGTTGCCAGACGCATCGGTCACCTATTCCCCGGGGCCCGGCGACGACATGCCGCCACCCATCGGCGACCTGCCGGCGCAGGTGAGCGCCGGCCTGCCGGAGCTTGCGGTCGACCTGCATATCTATTCGGATGATCCGGCGAAGCGCGTCGTGTTCATCAATGGCCGGCGCTACCAGCGCGGCGGGGTGCTGGCCGAAGGCCCGACGGTCGAGGAGATCAACCGCGAAGGTGTCGTGCTCAGTTACCACGGCCGGCGCTTCCTGCTGCCCCGCCAGTAGACCCGAGAGACCGTTCACGGCATGACTGCAGTTGCGCTGCCCGCCCATGTCCTGAGCGGCACGGACCTGTCCGCGGCGCTGCGCGCCGGCATCTATCGCCTGATCTCCCGTGAAGAGGTCATCAACAAGATCAACGTGTTCCCGGTGCCGGACGGCGACACGGGCACCAATCTCGCGCTCACGCTCCAGGCCGTTCTCGCTACGCTTCGCGGCAATCCGGACGCACATGCCGGGCGGACACTCACGCGCGTCGCCGACGCCGCACTCGACGGCGCACGCGGCAACTCGGGCGCGATCCTGGCGCAATTCCTGCTGGGCCTCGGCGATCGCGCCGGTCATCTCGCCGAACTGACGGTGGAAGGATTTGCGGATGCCGTCAGCGGCGGCGCGAATTATGCGCGCGAATCACTGGCGGAGCCGCGCGAGGGAACGATTCTCACCGTGCTGACGGATTTTGCCGCTGCGGTTGCGCACGAAGTGCGGGGGCGCGGCGTACGCGATTTCCCCGCCCTGTTCCGGACTGCGCTCGCGACCGCACAGACGTCGCTCGAAGCGACACGCGACCAGCTCGAGGCGTTGCGCCGCGCCAATGTCGTCGACGCAGGCGCGATGGGCTTCATCGAGCTGGTCGCCGGCATGTCCGGTTACCTCGATACCGGCGTGGTGCAGGATGACGACACGCCGATCGAACTGATCCATGACGAAACGTCCGCCGCCGGCCAGCAGGAGGATCTCGAGTACCGCTACTGCACGGAATGCATGATCACCGGCGATGGCATCGACCGGCGCAAGCTGCGCGAACAGGCTTCGACGCTCGGCGCGAGCCTGGTCGTCGCCGGCACGCATCGCAAGGTCCGGCTGCACCTGCACCTGAATGAACCACAGCGCCTGTTCGAGCTCGCGGCCCGCTTTGGCGAGGTCAGCCGGGAAAAAGCCGACGACATGCAGCGCCAGCAGGAAATGGCGCATCACGAATCGCGCAGGCAGGTCGCCATCGTCACCGACTCTGCGGCCGACCTGCCGGACTCGGTGATGGAAGCGCTCGACATCCACATGGTGCCGGTACGCGTGCACTTCGGCACGCACAGTTACCTCGACAAGATCAGCCTTTCACCCGAGCAGTTTTTCCACGAGCTCGCGACCAATCCGCAGCATCCGAAGACCTCGCTGCCGCCGCCGGGCGATTTCCGGCGTGCCTTCGAGTTCCTCGGTTCGCACTACCAGGCCGTCGTCTATGTCGGACTGACGGCACGCGTCAGCGGCACATTCCAGAGCGCGGAGACCGCCGCGGGCCGCGCGCGCACCAACGCACGGATCGTCACCGTCGATTCCGGGACCGCAGCGCTCGGCCAGGGGCTGATTGCCATGCGCGCGGCGGAAGTCGCGGCTGCGGGTGGCGACGCCGACGCCGTGCGCGAGGCCGCGATCGCCGCGCGGCGCAGGACGCGCACCTGGGGCTGCCTGGTCACGCTGGAATTCGCCGTGCGCGGCGGCCGTGTGCCGCGCTGGGTAAAGACGTTGGCGGACCTGCTGCGATTGACACCGATTCTCGCCGTGCATGCCGACGGCAGCGTCGGCATCGGCGGCGTATTGTTCGGCCGCGCGAATCCCTACCGCCGCTTCGGCCGCTTCCTGCGGCGGCGGCTCGATCCCGGCTGCCGCTGGCGCATCGGCATCTCGCACGCCAATATCCCTGAAGGCGCAGCGCAGGTGCGCGACATCCTTGTCACGGATCTCGCTCATACCGACGTGTTGCCAATCATTCCGCTTGGCACGGCGCTCGGCGTGCACGGCGGACCCGGCTGCATCGTTGTCGCGGTGCAGGAACTGGACGCGCCGCCCGGTACCGCGGCCGCCGGAAGCTAGGCGCCGGACCGCGTCCTGGCGCGCCAAACCCGGAAGTAGATTCCCGCGTTGATCGCGAGCACCAGCGCGCCCAGAAGCCATTGCAGTTCGCGAGTCAGGCCTTCCGGATAGATCAGCGACACCAGGTAATGGTTGATGAAGCCGCCGCTGAATCCCCGGTCGCCGCCCTGCATGCGCAGCCAGTTCTCGAGCGGCGTGAGCGGACAGATCCAGCCAGCGAACTCGATCAGGACGCCCCAGACGACAACCGGCAGGTGCAGCCTGATGAGCCATCGGCGCCATAGCACCAGGAATCCGCCCAGCACCACGAACAGGATGAATGCGAGGTGCAGGATAAGGATCGCGTCGGCGAGCGCGAAGTAAAACATGGAGGTCCGGGCCGCTTCAGGGCTGCGCGGGATCCTTGATCAGCCGCCGGTGTTCCTCGCTCCAGCGCAGGTAGTCGCCTTCGAGGTGGAACAGCCGGCTGAAACCGGCTCCCTTCAGGGCCTCGAGCGCGATTGCCGAGCGCCGTCCGCTGCGGCAGTACACGACGACATCGCGCTCGCCCGCCGGCCCGAGTTCCGCGATCCGCTCGCCGAGCACATCGTGCGGGACGTTGATGGCCCCGGGTATGTGGCCCTCGTCGAACTCGGCGGCGCTGCGCACATCAAGCACCAGCAACTCCTTGTCGCCGGATTCCATGCGCTCGCTCAGGGCCTGCGGCTCAATGCTCGACGGATTTTCGGCCGAGGCGACGCCCACGAACGCCGCCGCCAGGATGACGAACAGGACCAGGAACCGCATCGGTTCAACCTTCCAGCACGAACGTGATCCGCATGCGCACGCGGTAGCCGGTGATCTTGCCCTTGTCCACCATGATTTCCTGGTCGGCGATCCAGGCGCCGGTGATGTTCTTGAGCGTCTTGTTCGCCCGCGCGAGGCCCTGACGCATGGCGTCGTCGAAGCTCTTGTCCGAAGTTGCGCTGATTTCACTGACTTTTGCGACGGTCATGGATTTCTCCTGTCTATCGGAACTTCATGGGTCTTGTTATCTGATGATAGCGCTTCAGCAGGGCGTTCCGGGTCGCGGTTCAGCAGCAAGGTGGAAAATTCGGCAGCCGGCGCGGCTTCGCCTTGTTCCGCGAACCGGACCCGTACTGTCCGGTAGTGGTACGCGAATTCGACGCCCGCCAACAGGCTTTCGAGCCTTGAAGCGGCTTCCGCATCGGGCGCGGCCGAGATGATATCCAGCACAGGAACGACCTCGCGCGAGGACCTGAGCAGCAGCGCCACCTCGAATCCACCGGCGGGGCTGCCGGTTTCAAGCAATGTCAGGTCATAGGCGATCTGGAACGGGGCAAGGTCGGTGACCTCGACATTCGGAAGCGTCGCTACCGCGACCTCACGCGCGCGCGCAAATACCGCATCGCGATCGATGAGCTGCGCAGCCGCTGAAGCGGCAGCGAGGAAAGCGCCAAGTACGATACCGGCCAGCCGCATTTCGGGTCCTCCGGCCGTTATCATGCACGCCTCAATGGCCTGGCGCAGCCGGTCGCGCCCGGAGATGACGATGTTCCGCAAGCTTCGCAGCGCCCTCGTAAGTGGTCTCGTAGTCGTGATGCCGATCGGCCTGACGCTATGGCTGCTGTGGTGGTTTGGGAGTTCGACCGAATCGCTGCTGCGGCAGGCCATCACACTCGTGGTTCCCGACGAGTATTACCGCCCGGGCATGGGTATCGCCGCCGCCGTCCTGCTGCTGCTTGCGGCAGGCTTCCTGCTGAATGCCCTGCTGGTGCGGAGGATGCTGGCGGCCTGGGACGCATTTCTCGACCGAATTCCCGTCGTCAAGACGATCTACGGCGCGATTCGCGATTTCACAAAACTGTTGCCGGCGGACGGCAAGCGCCGCGACCTGAAGCGCGTGGTACTTGCACGCTTCGGCGACGCGCGCCTCATCGGTTTCGTCACGCGCGACGATGCTGCAGAACTCGGTATCGTGAAGCACGAGGACGCGTTGGTCGCAGTCTATTTTCCGATGAGCTACCAGATCGGTGGCTACACCGCGCTCCTGCCGCGTTCAGCAATCACGCAGCTCGAGATACCGGTCGAATCTGCAATGCGCCTGGTCATCACCGGCGGACTCTCCGGCGGACCCGGACACTAGTCCTTGTCGATCTTGGTGATCTTCGAGCCTTCGAACGTCAGGTTGTACATCAGGCCCTTGTTCGAAAAGATGAAACCGACGATCGGTTTCTTGGATGTCTCGGTGTCGATCTGCCCGCCGGCGCCGAGGGTCGCAAGCGCGACACTGCCGTCCACGCCTGCCTTCCAACCTTCGCTGTTCCCGAACTTGTCGAGCTCGCGCTGATTCATGAACAGGATCACCTGGCTCTTCTGCTGCACGCCCAGCTGAAATCCGATCGACCCCGCGGCAATATTGTAGTACGCGGTGGTCTTGCCGCCGACCTGCAGCGCGCCCTCGCCGTACTCGCCGCCGATCCCGATCCCGCCCTTTATGACCTTCGGGAACACCAGCATCCCGGCAGACGTGGCAGCCAGTTCCTTCGCCGCGCTCGAATGTTTGTACAGCTCGTTGACGGCTTCGCGGACCGCGGCGTCGAGCTCCTCTCGCGAGGCGGCTACAGCAGGTGTAACGGCCAGCAATAGCAGCGCTGCTGCGAGCAGCGGACGGAAAATACGGAGCATGTGGGTCTCCTGCGTCGGGGTGCGGTTACATCATAACCGCGCGCAGGAGCAAATCCGAGGAAGCCTAGGCGAAGGCGGCGCGCGGCCTGTTCTGCGAGTAGAGCAACTCGACATGGCGGATGCCGGAGGTGCAGCGTGCGACCCGCTTGACCGCCTGCACCAGGCGCAGCAGCAGGTTGTACTTGGCGCGCGGGCCGCCGGCGGCATAAGCGCCAGCGACAACCAGGTGCAGCACCGTGATGCGCTCGAAGCTGTCGCGCACGTACAGGATCACGCCCACGGGGCGCGAAACCTTGCCATCTCGCTCGATGGCGAACAGGCATTGGGCCTCGGACGGGCCGGCGACGCGTACACGCAACGAATTTCCGTCGACGACGATCTCCGGCGGCCCATAGCGGTCGATGGCCGTGACGATGCCATGCCGGACACGGTCCTGACGTTCATTGAAGAACAGGAGCGCCTCGAGCTGGTGGTAATGCTCGGCCGGCAAACTTGATACGAACGCAATCTGATGCTTGATGCTCGGATCTACCGGCATGCGACGCCCACCCCCGCGAGCCGACCCACCTTACGGGGCACACAAGCCGCTGTCGAGATTCACATAATCCCGTGAAAACGGAAGAATACGAAACCGCTGTGGTACTGAAGCAACGCCTGGGAACCCCTCGGGGGTGCCCTGGCCGGCCTTTGCCGCAAGTCCCGGAAGCGATGGGTTTTTTCGAACTGCGTCACGCGCCCAGGGGCGGAAACTTGACCTGTGTCTCGTTCGCCACGACGGATTTTGTCAAAGATTGTCGCAGCCAGTACGCCGCCGGCCTCCGGGCCCGTGTCGCGGTGTTTTTGCGCGGGTTTGTTACGTCCGGGGTACCGTGTACATCGACTATACCGACGTCGAAAAGCCGAATGGGGAGCGAGCGACATCGTCGTTGCCATCCACAGGCGCGAATGTCGTCGTGCTTTCCGCGGATCCCGTGCTCATCGACCTGCTTCGCGATTCACTTGCCGACAATCATCGCGTCTGGCGCGCCGACGATGCGGCCCACGCGGCCGACCTGATCGTCGCGGCCGGCAATGCCGTGCTGCTCGCCGACTCGTCGCTCGCCGATCAGGATACGCGCGACCTCGTCACCAGGGTTCATGAGCAGTTCCCGGACCTCGCGATCATCGTGGCGGGCCGCCGCGACGACGAGGCCGAACTCGCGGAGCTGGTCTCCAAGGGCGTCATTTTCCGTTTCCTGCACAAGCCGGCCTCGGCGGATCGGATCCGCACCTTCGTGGAGGCGACGCTCCGCCGCCAGCAGAGGGGCGCCGACACGCCGGCCGCCGTGCAGCGGACCGGCGCAACCTCCGCCAAGCTGAAGGCGCTTACGATGCCTTCGATCAGGCTCGACAGCGCGGGGACGCGCAGCTGGTTACGCCGAAGCCTGCTCTTGATTCCACTCGCCCTGATCATCCTGCTGCTCGCCACCTGGAAGCCCTGGGCAAAGCCCGGCGACATGGTGCCGGCCAATGACGGGCAACCCACGTCCGCCGACGCAAGCCGGGAATCCGCGGTCCAGAAGCTGCTGGATTCCGCCGGCCTCGCACTCTCGCGAGGCGAGCTCGTCGAGCCGCCCGGACAGAATGCGCTCGAACTCTACCGGGCAGTGCTCGCGCGCGACCCGGACAATCGCGTGGCGCAACGCGGCATCGACCGGGTCGCGGACGAACTGCTGGCGCAGGCCGAGAAGGCCCTGATGGACCAGGATCTTGCGGCCCTGGCGAGCGCCGTGGATGCGGCACGCGCAGCGCGGCCCGATCATCCGCGCCTCGATTTCTTCACGTCGCAGCTCGAGCGCGAACTCCTGCGCTCTTCGACTCCCGGCAAGCCGCTGCGTCCCGCAGGTATCGCTACCGCCCCGACAGACGCTCCGAAATCCGCGCAGACACCCACGCCCGCACCTGCGCCGGTGTCTGCGCGCAGCGACGCGAGCCGCGTGCAGGGACTGGTGCTGCTCGCCAATGAGCGCATCCGCAGCAATCAACTGGTCGGCGGCACTGACAGCGCGCATGCCTACCTCCTCTCGGCGCGGCGCATTGATCCGGCGGATCCCGGCGTGCAACGGGGCGTCGCCGCGCTTGCCGCGTTGCTGCAGACCAATGCGCGCAAGGCGATCAGCGAGGGCCGCCTCGACGAAGCCAGTGAATGGGTGCATCAGGCCGTCGAGCTCGACGTTGATCGCCCGGAAGTGGCCGAACTCCGTTCCGAACTCGAAGTCGCGCGGCTTGGAAATGTGCGCGAGGACCGCGCGCGGCTCTTCACGCTCGCGAACCAGCGCATCGCCCAGGGTCGCCTGATCGAGCCGGCTGCCGATTCCGCCCGTCATTACCTCGACTTGCTGCGAGCCTCGGATCCCGCATACGAGGGACTGGCGGAGACCAGCGCGCTGCTGGCGGGCAAAGCGCTCGCGGAAGCACGCCGCCTGGCGGCGACCGGCAATTCAAGCGGCGCCGAAGCGCTTCTGAAAGCGGCCAATGACGCCGGCGCGCCGGCCACCGAAGTCGCCGCTGCCGCCACCGAGATCGCAAGGGCGCGCGTAGCCGTTTCACCACCGAAGCCCGTGGCACCGGCCGTGCTGCCGGAGAATGAAATGCACCGCACCCATTTCGTGGCGCCCGAATACCCGTCAAGGGCGCTCGAGCGGGGCACCACCGGCTGGGTGGACATCGAATTCACTGTCGCCCGCGACGGCAGCACGCGCGACGCGACCGTCCGCGGGTCCGAACCGATGGGTGTCTTCGATCGCGCGGCGCTCGAATCCGTGGTGCGCTGGCGCTACGAACCGCGCGTGGTCGATGGCATCGTCGTCGATCAGCGCGTCGCTGCACGCGTCCGGTTCCAACTCAAGGATTGATCACGCCGCCGGCTTGACCGGAACCGTGCGTTCGTGCGCGCGGCCCAGGAAGATCGCGATAACCGCCCAGACGACCGCGACACCCGCGCCCAGCCAGGCGATGCCGGCCAGCCCCAGCGACAGCATCTTGACGACAGCCTCGTGGAATGAGGCGACCACAGCGTCGCTGCCGCGATAGACCACCGTGTCGTTGAAGTTCTTCGCCTTGTACTTCGACGCGCGATCCACCGTCGTGTAGAGGATATGCAGGCTCGGACGCGTCACGGCGTACTGTCCGACACGCCGCACGACATACACGGCGACCAGCGTCGCGAGCGTCGGCGAGGCGGCGATCAGCAGGAAACCGGCCGCGACGATCACCGGCACGGCGATCAGCATCGTCGTTACGCCGAGACGCGCCGTCAGCCGGCCGATCGCAAACAGCTGCAACACCAGCGCGATCAGATTCACGGTGAAGTCGATCTTGCCGAGAAATGCCGTGCGCTCCGAACCGTCAGGGAAATGGATTTCCAGCAGCGCGGCCTGCTGCAGGTACAGGAAGGTCGTCACCGCCGCCATCAGGAATACGAACAATGCGATGCCGGCCAGGTAGCGCGAGCGCAGCACCAGCGTGATGCCGGCGAAGGGATTGCCACCGATCGGGCTCTCCACGATGCGATCACCATCATCTGCGCGGCGCGCGCTCCAGCGCAGCAGGTAGCGCATCAGAAGGAGCGTGCCCGCCAGCATCGCTGCGGAAATCAGCAGCAGGTTGACGTCGCCCACCGCCTCGGCGAAGAACGCGGTGATACCGGACCCGATGACCGCGCCCGTGCTGGCACCCCCGGCAATGAAGGCGAACATGCGCCCCGCCTGTTCCTTGTTGAACAGGTCGGCCATGAAGCTCCAGAACACCGACACCACGAAAAGATTGAACACGCTCAGCCAGACGAAGAACACGCGCGCCGGCCAGGTATCGTCCTCGAGGGCGGTGAACACGGCCCAGAACGCCAGCAGGTTGATGATGAAGAACACGTAGGTCCACGGCAGGAACATCGAGCGCAGATACCTTCCGCTGATCCAGCCGAACAACGGAACGGCGAGCAACATGCCGAGAAAGGTGAACCAGAACAGGTCGTCGAGCGCGTGCACGCCACCGGTCACGCCCATGCTGTCGCGCAGTGGACGGAGGATGTAGTAAGCAGTGAACACCAGGAAGTTGAAGGCGAATGCCGCAATCAGACCAGCGGTTTCGGCAGGCCGTACATTGACGATCCGCCCGAGCAGCGTTGCCGCGCGCGGCTCTGCGCTCATGTGCGCGCGACCGGCCGTTCGCTGGTGATCGCGAGCGTGTTGCCCTCAGTGTCCTCGAAAAACGCCATCCAGACCTCGATGGCGTCAAGGCGCGCGACCAGGTGCGGGCCACGGAGGAATTCCACGCCCCGCCGCTCGAGTTCGGCATGTGCCATGTCGATGTCAGCGACGCGGTAGTAGACGATCGAGCCTGGCGGCTCATACATCGGGTCTGAAGCAATCGATAGCGCGAGCCGGACCCCGTCGCAGTCGAAGAACGCGAGCTGCGGAGGGACTTCGAACAGGAGTTTCATGCCGAGCAACTCGCGGTAGAAGGCGGTCGCGCGCGCAAGGTCGCGGACCGGGATCGCGACCTGCTCGATGCGCGACAGATTCACTGCCTACTCCGTGATGCCGGACTGGTCGAGGATGAACGTGTATTCCTCGGCTCTCTCGCGGTAGCGCTGGAAGCGGCCCGACTTGCCGCCGTGACCGGCTTCCATCGTCATGCGGAACAGCAGCGGATTCGTGCCGGTCTTGCGCGCCCGCAGGCGTGCAACCCACTTGGCCGGCTCGTAATACTGCACCTGGCTGTCCCAAAACCCGGTCGTCACGAGTATCGCCGGGTAGTCCTGGTGCGCGACATTGTCATAGGGCGAGTACGACAGCATATGGTCGTAGGATGCCTTGTCCTTCGGATTGCCCCATTCGTCGAACTCATTGGCCGTCAGCGGGATGCTTTCGTCCAGCATCGTCGTCACGACGTCGACGAAGGGCACCTGCGCGACGATTGCCCGATAGTCACCCGGCGCCATGTTCGCGACGGCGCCCATCAGCAGGCCCCCGGCGCTGCCGCCCATGGCGGACACGCGCTTCGGGTCCGCATAGCCTTCCTGCACCAGAAAGCGCGTCACGTCGATGAAGTCCGTGAATGTATTGATTTTGTTGAGCAGGCGGCCCTGGTCATACCAGCGGCGCCCCAATTCCTGGCCGCCGCGTATGTGTGCGATGGCAAAGACGAAGCCGCGGTCCAGCAACGACAGGCGCGCGATGGAGAATTCCGGATCCATCGAGTAGCCGTAGGAACCATAGCCGTACTGCAGGAGCGGCGCGTGGCCGTCGCGCTTGAATCCCACGCGATAGACCAGCGACACAGGCACCTTGGCGCCGTCGCGCGCCGTCGCCCACCGCAATTCTGTGCGGTAATTGGCGGTGTCGAAATCCCCCAGCACCGGGTCGCGCTTCATCAGCTGCTTCTCGCCAGTCTGGATATCGTAGTCATAGACGCTGTCCGGCGTCGTCAGCGAGCTGTAGGCGTAACGCACGATGTGCGTGTCGATCTCGGCGTTCTGCCCGAGCGCGGTCGTGTAGGCAGCCTCATCCGCCGCGATGAAGAAATCCGCGCTGCCGTCCCAGGGCCGGATGCGGATCTTGCGCAAGCTCCCGGAGCGCTCCTCGATCGCGAGAAAATCATGGAACACGTCGAAGCCATGGATGAACGCGTCGTCACGGTGGGCGACGAGCTCGTGCCAGTTCGCGCGATCGCCTTCCTCGCCGACTTTCGCTTCCAGCAGCCGGAAATTCGACGCCTGCCAGTTGCTGCGGATGATCCAGCGGCCTTCGAGATGCTCCACCTGGTATTCATGATCGCGCTCGCGGGGCAGGAACACGCGGAAATTCAGCGCTGGATCTGCGGCATCCGCATAACGCACCTCGGTCGATACCGTGCTCTGGGCGAAAATCAGCACGTAACGCTCGTCCTTGGACTTCTTGACTTCCGTGTAGAAACTGTCGTCGTCCTGCTCATAGATGAGCGCATCGCCGGCAGGATCGGTGCCCAGCACGTGGCGGCGCACGCGATATCCCAGCAGCGTTTCCGGGTGCTTTTCCACGTACAGGACGCTTGCGCTGTCCGCGGTCCATGCGAGCACCGGATCGATGTTCTCGATGACGTCCGGCAGCGTTTCACCGGTCTCGAGGTTCTTGACCCGCAGCCGGTACTGGCGCCGGCCGACGATGTCCTCGACATAAGCGACGAGGCGGTCATCGGGCGCAACCGCGATTGAGCCGATCTGGTAATACTCGTGACCTTCAGCGAGCAGGTTGGCGTTCAGCATCAACTGCTCGGCGGCCTCGAGATTGCCTGCCTGGCGCGCGTAGACCGGATATTCCTTACCGGTCTCGAAGCGCGTGTAGTACCAATAGCCGCGCTTGCGATACGGAGCGCTGGAATCGTCCTGCTTTATTCGCGCGATCGTCTCGTCGTAAACACGGTCTTCGAGAGCCTTGGCGTGCGCGGTCATGGACGCCTTGTAGGCGTTCTCGGCATCGAGATAGGCGAGTACTTCCTTGCTGGTGCGTGTGTCGTCACGCAGCCAGTAGTACTCGTCCACCCGCGTGCCGTTCGGTGACACGACCTCGTATGGCCGTACTGCGGCGATCGGCGGCACCGGCGAAGGCATAGCCATGCTCTCGGACTCCGTCTTGGCCGGCGCGCCCGCGGCGCATGCCCCCAGCAGGATTGCCAGGGAAGCGACAAATACCCATGAATTGCGCCGGCTGCTCATCGACTGTCGCGCATCTTACCGGACGGGTCCGAATGTCGCGTCTGTGAAATCGCGATGCCGACGGTTTGCCCGGACAGGTAGGCCGCCTCGGCCCTTGCATCCAGGCACCAGTCGCCGCAGAACGCGATGTTGGCTGTCCGATCGAGCAGGTACGGCTCGCCAAGCGGCGACTCGACCCGTGCATGGCGCCAACGATGGGTGTCAGACAGCAGGATCGCGGGCAGCGTTCGCCCGAGTTGCCCCGAAAAGCGTGTCAGCAGGGTCTTCTGGACACGCGCGGACGGCGCATCGAATTCGCGGCGTGAGTATTCGGCCGAGGCATGCAACACCCATGCATCCGGGGTATCGCGTCCCGGCTTCGAGCCATTGCGCGCAAACCAGGGCAGCACTACGTCATTCGTGAAGCCGGCGTCCGGCACGTCCCCGACCGGGCCCGCGAACGCGACCATGGCCACCCAGCAGGGCGCCATCGTCACGGCTCGCACGCGCTCCGCGAGCGGTGTATGTGAAGCCGCGAGCGCCGCCGCTTCCGGCGCCGGCAGTGCCAGCACCACAAATCCGAAATCCGGATGCCCCGCGCCGCGATCGTCAATCAATGTCCAGCTACCCTGCTTGCGTTCGAGACGCGTGATGCGCGCGCCGTATTCAATGTCCAGCCCCTGCGCCAGGAATCGGGGCAGCGCATTCATGCCCGGAGAGCCGACCCACAGCTCACCGTGTTCCTGATCGCCGCTGAGCCAGCGAGGCCGCCAACGCTCGGCGGCCCCGGCCAATCCTGCTTTTTCGATTGCCTTGCGGAATGACGGTTCGCGCACGCTGAAATACTGCGCGCCATGATCAAAGGCCGCGGCCTCGAAGCGGCGCGTCGCGATCCGCCCGCCGGGTGCGCGCTGGGATTCAAATACCCGCAGTTGCCAGCCGGCATCGGACAGGCGCTGCGCGCAGGCGATTCCGGCAAGCCCCGCGCCGATCACCGCGGCGGATGCAGGATTCATGCTAGCTTCTGCCCTGATGAAAGAGTCAATGCAGTTCCTGTCGCTGGTGATGGCGGCCGCCTTTGCCGGCTGTGCGGCGGCGCCCACGCAATCCTACCCGGCGAAGCCCGAGGCGCGTCTCGCGCTCTACGCCAGAACGAAAGCCTGCTGCGACGATCCGTCCGGGTTCTCGTTTCTGCCGCTGCCGGCGCACGGATTCACGGACGCAGTCGTGAGTCGCGCGAGTCCCGCCTTCGAATTCCACAGCGGCTTGAGCCCATTCGCCGCCTTCGAATTACCGAAGGCTTCGACACCGTATCGCCTGCGCGTGAAGAGCAATTTTGATCCCGGCCGTAATGGCGAGACGAGCGTTTTCTATCCGGTCATCGCATTGCTCGACGACACATTCATCGTCCTGCGCATGTCGGGTCTCGACAATCTGCGCCTGGAGCCGGCGCTCGCGACCCCGGGTGGCGAAACTGGCCTCGCCCTGACCGTGCCCGTCGATCCCGCCATGGAGAACGCCCGCTACCTCATCGTTTTCACGCCGGCCGCGGTGCTCGGCGCCGCGCCAGAGCGCCGTGAAGGCGACCTGCTGACGCCCGCGGCTCTCGCATGGCTCGAAAGACGCGGCGACGCGGCTGTGCCCGCTTCACCCTATGGAAGGCTGCGTATCACCATCGCGCCGGAACAGCCGGCAGCCGAAGCGGCCCACACTCCCTAGGACGGCCGGGTCGTCGCGTCGGGCTGCTCCGACTTCGTGTAATTCGCATCGGACAGGCATAAACTCGGGATAACCAGAACAATCCCCGGGAGACTCCGCCATGTTCGCGAATCGCACTCGTCATTCGTCACGGCTGGCTGCCTTGTCGGCCGGCATCGTCATCGCCCTCGTGGGCTGCCAGAGCAAGAAGGAACCGGAGGCCCCTGCGGCCCCGGTCCTCGAGGGTCAGGTCGACATCATCGCCTGGCCGGGCTACATCGAGCGCGGCGACACCGATGCGGCCTACGACTGGGTCAAGCCATTCGAGGCGAAAACCGCGTGCAAAGTCAATGTAAAGACCGCCGGTACGTCGGACGAGATGGTCTCGCTGATGACGCAGGGCGGCTACGACCTGGTGACGGCCTCGGGCGACGCCTCGCTGCGACTCATTCGCGGCGGCACGGTGCAGGCGATCGACGTGGCGCGCGTACCGAGTTACTCAAGTGTGGACGAGCGCCTGCGCGAGGCCGCCTGGCACTTCGTGGACGGCAAGCATTACGGCGTCCCGTATACATGGGGCCCGAATGTACTGATGTACAACACCAAGGCCTTCAAGGAGGCGCCGACCTCCTGGGCCGTCGTCTTCGAGCCGATGAAATATTCGGACGGCAAATCGAACAAGGGGCGTGTGCAGGCCTATGACGGCGCTATCTATATTGCAGACGCGGCGCTTTACCTCAAGACCAAGCAGCCTGATCTCGCCATCACCGACCCGTTTGCGCTGAACGAAGCACAGTACGCCGCGGCGCTCGGTGTGCTGCGCAAGCAGCATCCGCTGGTGCACCGCTACTGGCATGACGCGAATGTCCAGGTCCAGGACTTTACCAACGAAGGCGTGGTCGCCTCCGGTTCCTGGCCATTCCAGGCCAACACGCTGGCATTCAACAGCCAGCCGATCGCCAGCACCGTGCCCGTCGAAGGCGCGACGGGATGGGCCGACACGACGATGCTGAGCGCGACCGCTGCGCATCCGAACTGCGCCTATGAATGGATGGAGTGGTCCATCAGCCCGAAAGTACAGGGTGACGTTTCCGCATGGTTTGGCTCGGTGCCCGCGGTGCCGGCGGCCTGCGCCGGCAATGCCCTGCTTGGCGACACCGGCTGCGCGACGAACGGTTTCGAGAACTTCTCGAAGATCTGGTTCTGGCGCACCCCGGAAGGGGCCTGCGCGGGTGGTGAATGCGTGCCCTACAGCCGCTGGAGCACCGACTACGTCGCAATCATGGGCGGCCGCTGAGCGGCGCCCCTCGTCCAACATGACGCCGGCCATCGAGTTGGCCGGCGTCAGCCGGCTGTTCGGCCCGGTGCACGCGCTGGACGACGTCTCGCTATCCGTTGCGCCGGGCGAATTCTTCGCGCTTCTCGGGCCGTCCGGCTCCGGAAAGACCACCTGCCTGCGGCTCATCGCGGGATTCGATCGCCCGACGCATGGGAAGATCCTGCTGGATGGCGAGGATGTCACCGCCATCCCGCCCTTCGATCGCAGTGTCAATACGGTCTTCCAGGATTACGCCCTTTTCCCCCACATGAGCGTGGCGGAGAACGTGGCCTACGGCCCGAAGGTGCGCGGCGTTGCCGAACCGGAGCGCAAGCGCCTCGCGCTTGAAGTGCTGGAGCTTGTGCGGCTGGCAAAGCTGGCGGACCGCTCGCCCGCGCAGCTGTCCGGTGGGCAGAAACAGCGTGTTGCCCTCGCCCGCGCACTGATCAACAAGCCCAAAGTGCTGCTGCTCGATGAGCCGCTCGGCGCGCTCGACCTGCGGCTGCGCGAGGAAATGCAGATCGAGCTGAAGGCGATCCAGCAGCAGGTCGGCATCACATTCGTCTACGTGACGCATGACCAGGGCGAGGCCCTCAGCATGGCGGACCGGGTCGCGGTATTCCGCGACGGACGCATGGAACAGCTGGATTCGCCACGTGAACTGTACGTGCACCCGCGCACGGCTTTCGTCGCGCGCTTCGTCGGTAGCGCCAATGTGGTCGATGGCGAGCTCGCGAAGCACATCACGGGGGCGGCACGCGCCTTTGCAATTCGTGCGGAAGCAATCGAGGTCATCGCCGCCGGCGCGCCGGTGCCTGCCGGCGCATTGAGCTGCGAGGGCGTGCTGGAGGATCTCCACTACCACGGCGCCACCAGCCGCTGGCATGTGCGCACCGATGCGGGACCGATACTCGCCGCCGTGCGCCCGGAAGGCGCGGCGCCAATTGCGACCGCGCGCGGCTGTCGCGTGCGGCTCGCCTGGTCGCGCGAAAGCCTCGTGCCGCTCGCGGACACCTGAAGCGGCGGTTGCCAGTGCGTGCAATCGCCAAATTCCTGTACGGCCGCCGCGGTTATTACCTGGCGCTGTTGCTGCTGCCGCCATTGCTGTGGCTCGGCACGGTCTATCTCGGCTCGTTGCTCGCGCTCCTGATGCAGAGCTTCTACGCGATCGATGAATTCACGGCCCGCATCGTGCCAAAGCTGACGCTCGAGACCTACCGCCAGCTTGTCATCCACCCGGCCAATGTCGACATCATCCTGCGCACACTTGCGATGGCAGCCGCGGTTACGGTGACCGCGGCCATCGTCGCCTTTCCCATCGCCAATTACATGGCGCGCTACGCCTCGCCCCGCATGAAAGCCTTTTTCTATGTCGGCGTGATGCTACCGATGTGGACCAGTTATCTCGTCAAGGTCTACGCCTGGCGGCTGGTACTCGCCAAGCAGGGCATCCTGTCGTGGTTCCTGGACCAACTTGGTCTTTTGCCTGCGCTCGATGCCGCACTCGCGACCCCGGTCATCGGCGGACCGTCGCTTGCATCCTCCTATCTCGGCATGTTCATCGTGTTTGTCTACATGTGGCTGCCATTCATGATCCTGCCGCTGACCGCGGCGCTCGAGCGCGTACCGCAGTCGCTGCTGCAGGCATCGGCGGACCTCGGCGCCCGCCCCGGCCAGACCTTTCGAAATGTGATTCTGCCGCTCGCGCTGCCCGGTCTCGCCGCCGGGTCGGTATTCACATTTTCACTGACGCTCGGCGACTACATCATCCCGAGTGTGGTCGGCGCGCCCGGCTATTTCATCGGCATGATGGTCTACCAGCAGCAGGGTACGGCAGGCAATCTTCCGCTCGCCGCGGCCTTCTCGGTCGTGCCGATCATCCTGATCGCCATCTATCTTTCGCTCGCGAAGCGCCTGGGGGCATTCAATGCGCTCTAGGCAGGCTCGTGACTGGAATGCGGCATCGTTCGGCCAGAAGCTGGCAGCGTTCGCGGGCCTCGCTTTCCTGCACCTGCCGGTCTGGGTGATCGTGCTCTATGCATTCACGACCGAGGATCGCACCTACCAGTTTCCGCCGCCGGGCCTGACGTTGCACTGGTTCTCGGTCGCATTTGCTCGCGAGGACATCTGGGCGGCGCTTCGGATGTCGCTCTCGGTCGCATCAGTCGCAACCTGCATGGCGCTCGCGCTCGGGACGCTCGCCGCATTTGCGCTGGCGCACAGCCGATTCCGCGGGCGGGAAGCCATCACGCTGCTGTTTGTGCTGCCCATTGCGCTCCCCGGCATCATCACTGGCATCGCGCTCCTGTCGGCATTCAAGTTCGCCGGCATACAGCCGGGCTTCTGGACCATCGTCACCGGCCATGCAACCTTCTGCATCGTGATCGTGCACAACAATGTCATCGCGCGACTGCGCCGCCTGCCGCAGAGCTGGATCGAAGCCTCCATGGACCTGGGCGCCGACGGA
>JAENJD010000011.1 GCA_016844605.1 Steroidobacteraceae bacterium | reverse complement strand
CAAAGAAGCGCCGCGCGTTTGCCGTCGTCATAGCAGCAAGCTGTTCGACCGGCTGACCCCGGCAGGCTGCAACTGTCTCCAGGATCACCGGCAGGTACATGGGTTCGTTGCGCCGATGGGCCGGCTTTGGCTGGATTGTCCGCGGCAGCAGGTAGGGACCGTCCGTTTCAAGCATCAACCGATCGTCCGGGATCCGGCCGACCGCGTCCCGCAGGGCCTGCCCGCGCCTCTCATCGCAGATCCAGCCGGTGACGCCGACCGCGAGACCCGCAACGAGGCAGTCTTCGAGTTCCGCGTCGCCGCCTGTGAAGCAATGCAATACGGCGCGCGGCAGCAATTGCGGATGTTCGCGCAGCATCGCCATCAGATCCGCATGCGCTTCGCGTTGATGCAGGAAAATCGGCAGCCCGCGCTCGACGGCGAGTTGAAGCTGCAATCCGAAGGCGCGCCTCTGTTCCGCCGGAGGTGAATAATTCCGGTAGTAGTCGAGGCCGCATTCGCCGGCCGCGACTGTCATGGGATCGGCGAGGAGATCGGCGAGTGCCGCGCGGTCAGAATCCTGAAACCCCGCAGCATGGTGCGGATGCACGCCTGCTGTCGCGCGCAGGAGCCCGGGCCATTGACGGCACAGTTCAAGGGCGCGTGCGCTATCCGCGAGCGTGCTGCCGGTGACGATCATGGCGACGACACCAGCGTCCTGTGCCCGCGCGATCACGTCGGCACGATCCCGGTCGTAGCTGTCGTGGGCCAGGTTGATGCCAATGTCGATCAAGGCCGGAGGCGGCATCGCGTCACTTCACCGGGACATATCGATGCGAGGGCTTCAGGCCGCGCGCAGCGCGGTCGTCACAGGCAGGCGTGCCGCACGCAGCGCGGGCAGCAGGCCGCCGAACATGCCGATCACGATCGCGATGAGCAGGCCCTGCTGCACCAGCTTTGGCGTCACCTTGAACTGGAATACCACCTGCGTGAAGTTCTCGCCGAGGGTCGACACCGCCATGTTATTGAACAGCAGGTAGGCGAGCAGGGCGCCAATCGCGCCGCCGGCCAGCGCCAGCGCGAGTGACTCGATCATCACCGATACCACGACCGGTGTGCCGCTGAATCCGATGGCACGCAATGTCGCGATTTCTCTCTCGCGTGCGCCCACCGCCGCATACATCGTGTTGAGGGCGGCAAATGTCGCGCCCAGCGCCATGATGAGTGTTACCACACCGGCCAGCATGCCGATGGTCTCGCGAAACTGCTTTGTCTGGCCGCTGTAGTACTGCTGCTCAGACTCGATGTCGATATTCAGGCGAGGATCTGCGGTCAATGCAACCTTGACCGATTGCAGGCCGGCCGGATCCGCCAGTTGCAGGCGCACGGCGCTGAATCCTCGCCGGTTGAACGTGGTTTGCGCGACCTCGACGTCCGCCCAGAGTTCGCTTTCGTTGGCGTCACCGGATTCGAACACGCCGACGACGGTCCAGTCGGAGCCGCGCATGCGCACCATCTCGCCCAGTTTTACGCCTTCGAACTGTTGCGTTACGCCGCGGCCCACGATGAGTTCGCGCAGACCCGGCTGAAACAAGCGGCCATCGACGATTTTCAACTGAGGCCGCAGCGCGAACGCCGCCGGCTCGACGCCACGCACGGTGATGTTGGAACCGGTTTTCTCACCGGTCCTCATCAGTTCCGCGATCACGATCATCTCGGCCGAGGCCAGGGGCTGACCGCCGGCGCCAACGCGCACGCCCGGCGCCTGCTTGATCAGCGTCGCCTGGTCGCGCGTAAGGCCCGAATTGAGCTCGGCGCTGGAGCCCCCGCGCAGCACCAGGGCGACGTCGTCGCGGCCGGTCGATTTCAGCGTGGACTGGAATCCCTCGGCCATCGCCAGCAGCGCGGTGAAGACCGCCACCACCCCGGCCAGGCCGACCACGATGACGAGCGATGCGGCCAGCCGCTCCGGGATGCTGCGGAGGCTCAGCAGGGTGATCGCGATCGTCTGGCGCAGCATTGTTGAATTCCTCGATCAGCGCCCGGCCAGCGCGTCAACGATCGACAGTCGACTCGCTCGCAGCGCAGGCAGCAGACCTACCGCCAGGCTCAGCCCAACAATCGCAAGCACTCCCGTGATCCAGACGCGATGATCCACCGCGATCGGAAAGTTTCCGCCTCCGCCGATCTTGATGCCGATCAACGTGGCAAGGCCGAGACCGAGCAGGCCTCCGATCACGCACATTGCCGCCGCCTCGGCCAGCACGAAGCCGAGGACATTGCCGTCCGTGAAACCGAGCGTCTTCAGGATCGCCAGCTCCGGGATCCGCTCGCGCACGCTTTGCGCGATCGTGTTGCCGACCACCAGCAGCAGCGTGAAGAACACGGCAAACAGGATCCAGCGAACGATCAGGCCGATATCACCAATCTGCTTGAAAAAGCCGAGGTTGAAGTCTTTTTCGGTCTGCGTCTTGGTCTCGTCCGGTGAATTCTCGAACTTCGAATCGATGGTCTGCGCAATCTGCGCGGCCTGGTCCGGATTCGAGAGCTTGAGCGTAAAGGTTCCAGCTAAGCCGGTACCGAACAGAGTGGCCTCGTCGAAATATGCGTGGTTAATCCAGCCCAGATTGGTGTTGCGCTGCCACTCTTCGTCTTTGCCGTCATAGATGCCGACCAGGTCGAAGATCCAGGCCTTGCTGCCGTTTTTCTGGGGAAAAATGTTGGAGGCGATCGGCACTTTGTCGCCGATACGCCAGCCATACTTATCGGCAAGAATGCGACCGACGATCATGCCGGTGCGCGTCTCTTCGAAGGCCTTCCACTGCTGATCGGGCATCACGTACTCTGGATACACCGCGTGCAGCCTTGCCGGATCGGTGGCGAAAAAGAAGAGCTGCGTGTTCTCCTGCCATACCGCGCCGAACCACTGCTGCCACATGACCTGCTCCACACCGGGAACTGCCTCGATCTCCGGCAGCAGGCGCATCGGCAGCGATTGCGTGAACGATACCCGCGCCTGGGTCACCAGTCGTGTCGCGCCGACGAAGTCGGCCCCCGCCGAAAACATCACATTGACGGCCTGCAGCAGGCCGAACAGCAGGAAGGCGGTCACGACCGACAGCAAGGTCAGCACGGTGCGCGTCTTCTTGCGCAACAGATTGGCAAAAACGAATCCGCTCCTGGTCATGCCGCGGCCTGCTCCAGCAACTGGCCTTTCTCCAAGTGCAGCGTGCGACGCGCGAACTCGGCCGCCTTCGGATCGTGAGTCACCAGCACGATGGTCTTACCGTGTTCGCGATTCAGCACCTGCAACAGGCCGAGGATCTCGTCCGCTGTCTTGCGGTCTAGATCGCCAGTGGGCTCGTCACAGATCAAGATCGTCGGATCCGACACCAGCGCCCTGGCAATCGCCACGCGCTGCTCCTGGCCACCGGACAGTTCCTTCGGCTTGTGCCGCGCACGATCGGAGAGGCCGACGACCTCCAGTGCCACGGCGACGGACTTCCGGCGCTGCGCAGCCGAAAGATCAGTCAGCAGCAATGGCAGTTCGATGTTGCGCTCGGCCGTGAGCACCGGCATCAGGTTGTAAAACTGAAAAACGAATCCGACATTTCGCGCACGCCATTTGGCAAGCGCATTACCGGAAAGCTGGTCGATCCGCTGGCCACCGACCAGGATTTCCCCGGATGTCGGCCGGTCGAGGCCACCGATCAGGTTTAACAGAGTGGTCTTGCCGGAACCGGAAGGCCCCATCAGTGCGACGAAATCGCCCTTGGGTATCTCGATCGTCAAGCCGTGCAGCACTTCCACCTTCTGCTTGCCGCGCACATAGGACTTGTACACGTTACTGACCCGTACCATCGTTTCACTCATTGCTTCGCCTCACCCCTGGTGTCCACCGCGTCGCCGTCCTTCAGGGTCGCCGGCGCCTCGACGATCACTGATTCGCCTGCAGATACCCCGGACTGCACCAGTCGCTCGTCTCCACGCTGGCCGCCGAGCATCACTGTGCGCCGTTGCGCCTCGCCATCGCGCATCACGTAAATGACATCCTCACCTGCGTCCTGCCGGATGGCCGCCTGTGGTACCAGCGTTCCACTGACGGGCGCCGCCGCCGGAATCCCCGCTGCCCCGGGTTGCTCCTCGAGGAAGGCAACCCGCACGCCCATCTCCGGCACGATGCGGGAATCCCTGGTCCCGAGTGCGATCCGCACCTTGACCGTTGCTTTGGAGCGGTCGGCCGTTGGCACAATCGCTATGACCTCGGCCGGAATCCGCCATTCCGGGTAGGCGTTCAGCACCGCCTCAACCGGCTGGCCCGCCTGCACGCGGTTGATGTAAGCCTCGCTGACGTCGACCTGGATTTCCAGTGAATCCATGTCGACGATCGTGCCGATGCCGGTGCGGATCGAGCCGCCGCCCGCGGAAATCGGTGAAATCATCTCGCCGGGCTGGGCTGCCTTGACCGTGACGACACCTGCGAATGGCGCCCGCACGATCGTGTTGTCGAGCTGGACCTTTGCCGCGAGCAGCGCTTCTTGGGTCACCTTGACCTGGCTTTGCTGACTCGCGAGGCGTGCACGCAAGGCTTCGGCCTGTGTGCGTGTCGCATCCAGCACCGACACGCTGATCAATTTCTGTGCCTCCAGTTCGCGTTGCCGCTCGAATTCGCGCTCGGCGTTGGCCAGAGCGCTCTGGATCTCGGCAAGCCCGGCACGCGCTGCTTCGACCTGCGCCTGGCGCAAGGCGACTTCCGCACGGGCCTCTGCGTCGTCGAGCGTGGCCAGCACCTCGCCCTCGGCGACGCGCTGGCCTTCCTCGATCAGGAGTGTGCGGACCTTGCCCGTGATCTTCGCCGAAACGGTGGCCTGCCGGCGCGCAGTCACATAGCCCGTCGCGTCGAGCACCGATGTGCTGCCGCCGGTCGGCAGCGCATGCGCGGTTGCGACCGCCACCTGCGTCACTTCCCCACGGCCCAGGTACCAGGCAAGGGCTGCGCCGGCCAGCAACACCACGGTGGCAAGGCCGATCCACAGTCGGGTGCGCGGTGGCGACACTTCGTCATTCGCACCGCGATCGATGCGCAATTGGCTCAGCAGCTCGGATTTATCCATCAGGACAAGAGTCTGCCACAGTCACATGTGCGGGCGCCGCACATGAGCGTACTGCCTAGCGCGGCCGCCAGCGGAAGCTGGCGCCGGCGACGCCGAGGAAGATCGCAGTCATCGCGGCCAGGGCAGCGAGCTGCGGCAGGATATCGGCGATACCCGCGCCGTCCAGCATGATGGCGCGCGCGGCTTCCAGCATCTGGGTCAACGGCAACCCTTCGGCGGCGATGCGCAACCATTTCGGCGCTCCTTCCAGCGAGTACCAGACTCCGGACAGCAGCATCATCGGCCAGGACACGAGATTGATGATGCCACTGGCGAGTTCCTCGCTCGTGAAGCGGGCCGCCACCATGAAGCTGAGCGAGATCATGCACATCGCGCCGAGCACGGCCGTACCAAGCAGCAGGAGCCAACTGCCATTGTTTCGAAACGGGATCAGCAGCGCGAGCGCGGCATAGACCAGCACTGAAACGCTGACCGTGAGCATCAGCCGTGACAGGATCTGTGCGGCGCCGAATTCCAGTGCCGTGACCGGCGTCGCCGACAGGCGCCGCAGGAATCCCGACTTGCGATAGCGAACGACGACATAGCCGACGCCGAACAGGCAGCTGAACATCATGTTCATGCCGAGGATGCCCGGCAGCAGCCAGTCAACATAGCGGACCGCCGCGCCCGTGACGGGCTCGCGCCGCACCGCGCTGCCTGCCGACTCCAGCAGCAGTTTCTCCGCCAGGTAGCCTTTTGGAGAATCCGCGTTGACCCAGTAGCGGGGCGTCCCGCGCAGATCGATCAGCAGGTCCGACTGGTGGCGCTCGACGGTGCGGATCGCAGCCTCGAGTTCGGCCGGTTCCACCGCGTAAAAATCGGCGTAACGCGTGCCAAGAAAGGGATGCAGGCCGGCATCCAGTGCGACCCCCGGAGGGGCGATGACGCCGATCTTGAACAGGCTGCGTGGCTGCCCACCGAAGATGACGGCAAAGGTGACGACCAGCGCGAGCGGGAGCACCACATTGAACACCAGTGTCGACCGGTCGCGCAGGAATTCCAGGTTGCGGGCGCTCCAGATAGCCAGCATGCGACGCAGGTTCATGTGCGCAGCTCGCGGCCAGTCAGCTCCAGGAACAGGTCCTCCAGATTACGCGGGCGGATCCGCAGATGACGGACGGGGATGCCGCGATCGAGCAGCGCGCGCAGCGCCAGTTCCACGTCCGCCGTCGAGATCTCCACGCGGTCGCCTGCCAGCAGCACGGGCAGCGGGAATGACGCCGGGTCGACGCCGAAGTCTTCGCGCGGCAACTCGAGCACCACGTCATCGAAGTGCTCCTTCAGCAGGCGCGAGGGCGGACCCTCGGCGATGATCCGGCCATGATCCATGATCGCGACGACATCGCAGAGGAAATAGGCTTCCTCCATGTAATGCGTTGTCAACAGGACGGTCCGGCGCTCCGTCTTGATCGTACGGATGAGGTCCCAGAAATTGTGGCGCGCCTGCGGATCGAGTCCGGTCGTCGGCTCGTCGAGGAACAGCACCTGTGGATCATTGACGAGCGCGATCCCGAGCAGCAGGCGCTGAAGTTGCCCGCCGGACAGCTTGCGATTGTCCCGTCCCACGAGCGGCTCGAGCGCGCACAGGCGGATCACATCGTCCACGTCGCGCCCGTGCGAGTAAAGGCGGCGGAACATCACCAGCGTTTCGCGCACGGTCAGGAATTCCTGCAGTGCCGTTTTCTGGAACTGGATGCCGGCTTCTGCGCGGAAACGCGTGCCCAATGGTTCACCGCGATAGAGCACGCGCCCGGACGTCGGTTCGGTGACACCTTCCATGATCTCGACGGTCGTCGTCTTGCCGGCACCGTTCGGTCCCAGCAGGCCGAAGCAGATGCCCTCCGGGATGTCAAAGGACACGCCATCCACGGCGCGCACGCCCGGATACTGCTTGACGAGATCGCGGACCTGGATCACGGGTTCCATGCGGTTGATGATCCTATATGATTGCATGCGTGACGCAGAATCCATTTCCGCGCCTGCTGGCGCCACTCGATCTCGGATTCATGACTCTCCCCAACCGGGTGCTGATGGGCTCGATGCACACCGGGCTCGAAGACCGCAGTGATGATTTCCCCAAGCTTGCCGCTTATTTTGCCGAACGTGCGCGCGGCGGTGTCGGTCTGATCGTCACCGGCGGCATCGCACCGAATGCGGCAGGCTGGACCAAGCCCTTTGCCGGCACCCTGAGTGGCCGTCGCCACCTGGCGCGTCACCGGCTGGTCACCGACGCCGTGCACGGTGAGGGCGGCCGGATCTGCATGCAGATCCTGCACACGGGGCGCTATGCCTATCACCCGCTCGCGGTCGCGCCATCGCGCCTGAAGGCGCCGATTTCGCGATTCACGCCACGCGCGCTATCCGAGGGTGGCATCCACGGCCAGATTGCCGATTTCGTGCGCTGCGCGAAGCTTGCGCAGGAAGCCGGTTACGACGGCGTCGAGATCATGGGTTCCGAAGGGTATTTCATCAATCAGTTCCTGGTCGCGAGGACCAATCATCGCGAAGACGGCTGGGGCGGGAGCTGGAGCAACCGGATGCGGCTGCCGCTTGAAATCGTGGCCGGTACACGCGAAGCGGTGGGTCCGTCGTTCATCATCATCTACCGGCTGTCGATGCTCGATCTCGTTGAGGGCGGAAGTTCCTGGGATGAAGTCGTCGAACTCGCGCAGGCCGTCGAACGCGCCGGCGCCACGATCATCAATACCGGCATCGGCTGGCATGAGGCACGCATACCGACCATCGCGACGATGGTGCCGCGCGCGGCCTTCAGCTGGGTCACGCGCCGCCTGCGCGGCAGCGTAAAGATCCCGCTGGTCACCAGCAATCGCATCAATGACCCGGCCGTCGCGGAGAAGTTGCTCGCCAGCGGCGATGCCGATCTCATCTCGATGGCACGGCCATTGCTTGCTGACCCGGATTTCGTGCGCAAGGCTGCCGAGGGCCGGGCGGACGAAATCAACACCTGCATCGCCTGCAACCAGGCGTGCCTCGATCTCGTGTTCGAGAATAAGGTCGCGAGCTGCCTTGTCAATCCGCGTGCGGGCCGCGAGACCGAATTAAATTACGGACCGGCCGCATCGCAAAGACGCATCGCCGTGGTCGGCGCCGGCCCCGCGGGCCTCGCCTGCGCGACGGTCGCAGCCATGCGTGGACACCAGGTCACGCTGTTCGAGGCGGCCGATCGAATCGGCGGCCAGTTCAACATGGCCAAGGTCATTCCGGGCAAGGAGGAGTTCCACGAAACCTTGCGGTACTACCGGCGCCAGATCGAGCTGACCGGCGTGAAACTCGTGTTATCGCGGCGCGCCGGCATCGCCGAGCTGACCGCAGGCGGATTCGATGAAATCGTGCTGGCGTCGGGGGTCGTGCCACGCATGCCTGCCATCGAGGGTCTCGGGCATTCCAAGGTCCTTTCTTACATCGATGTGCTGCTGCATGGCAGGCCGGTTGGCAAATCGGTCGCGATTGTCGGCGCCGGGGGCATCGGCTTCGATGTCGCTGAGTACCTGAGCCACGACGCCACTCATCCGCCATCCAGTGTCGACATCCCGGCATTCATGCGTGAGTGGGGCATCGACATGGCGTTCTCGAAACGTGGTGGCCTCACTGACGAGGCAGATCTGGCCGGCAACATGCCGCGCACGATCTGGCTGCTGCAGCGCAAGCCGACGCCCCCCGGGCGCGACCTCGGCAAGACCACGGGATGGGTGCACCGGCTTGCGCTGAAGCGGCGCGGCGTGCGCATGATGGCGGGCGTGAGGTACGAACGCATCGATGACGCCGGCCTGCATATTTCCGTGGGCACCGAGCCCCGGCTCCTCGCAGTGGATAATGTTGTGGTCTGCGCGGGCCAGGAACCGCAACGTGAGCTCGCGGCTGGCATCGAAGCTGCAGGATTCCGGGTGCGCCTGATCGGGGGATCGAATCTCGCGACCGAGCTCGACGCCAGGCGCGCAATTGACGAAGGCTCACGCCTCGCGGCGGCGCTATGAGCACCCGGGCCGCGCACGCAGCACAACTCGGGCTGCTCGAAGACGCGACCGGCAATCATGCCGCATGGCGGGTGCGCGCGAGCGATCGCGCTCGCCGATTGACGGTGCGCGTGTTTCCGGGAGGAGACGTCGAGATCGTGGTGCCTAATGGCACGAGTCCGCGCGCTGTCGAGTTGTTCGTCGCCCGGTACCGGTTGTGGATCGACCGCAAGGTTGCCCAGTACCGGCCGCTCGCGGCAGGGAACAGCGATGAATTGCCAGCGACGGTTCGATTTCAGGCCAGCGGTGACTGCTGGCGGATCGACTACATCGAAGCGCAGGGCGCGCCTCACCTGTCAGTCGATGGCAATCGCCTGCTGCTGATCGGCGACTTGTCGCGGATTGCGCTCGCGCGCCATGCGCTGCAGCGCTTCACAATGCGGATGGCCCATTCGATACTCGTGCCACAACTCGAGCGGCTTGCCGCGGAATCGGGGCTGCATTACTCGACCGCCCAGATCCGGCGACAGCGCACACGCTGGGGCAGTTGCTCGCGCCGCGGCACGATCAGCCTGAATGCCTGCCTCATGTTCCAGCCGCCGGATATCGTGCGCTACCTGCTGTTACATGAGCTCGCGCATACTCGTCACATGAATCATTCCCGGCGCTTCTGGGCATTGGTCGAACAACTGGAACCGCGCTGGCGCGAGCTCGATACCGGGCTTTCCCAGGGCTGGCGCGAGGTGCCTGCCTGGGTCCTGCGCTGATGCCGCGGGCCCGAGTCGCGGCGCCACTCCTGGTCCTGGCCATCGCGCTTGCCGCCGTGTCCTTCGGGTCGATCTTTGCGCGCCTTGCCGACGCCGCGCCACTTGCCATCGCCGCCTGGCGCATGGGCCTCGCTGCCCTGGTCGTGATTCCGGTGGCGCTCGCGGGCGGTTCGGGCGTCGATCGCATGGATCCGCGCCATGCCGCTCTCGCTGCGGCGGCGGGCCTGTTCCTGGCCCTGCATTTCGCGACCTGGATCGCGTCACTTGATCACACGACGATCGCGAGAAGCGTACTCCTCGTCAGCACGGCACCAATCTGGGTTGCCATCCTTCAGTTCGTGAGCGGAAGAGGGGCACCGCCACTGCGAATCGTGCTTGCGCTCCTGCTCGCGGTGGCCGGAGTGGTGACGGCGAGCGCGGGTCACGACTGGAGAGGCGGCATGCTGACGGGAGACCTGCTGGCCGTGGCTGGCGCCATTGCCATGGCAAGTTATCTGCTGTTGTCCCAACGGGCACAGTCGCGCTTGTCGTTTCGCCGCTATCTTGCAATCGCCTATGGCTCGGCCGCCGCAGTGTTATGGCTCGCCGTGGCAATAACGGACACCACAGCCGGCGGTTTCAATGCGGCAACCTGGTGGGCGCTCGCGGGCATGGCGGCGATTTCGCAGTTGATCGGGCACAGTGGCTCCAACTGGGCGCTGCGTCACGTGAGCCCGTTGTTCGTCGCCGTCGTGCTGGTCGGCGAGCCAGTGCTCGCTGCCATGCTGGCCTGGTGGCTACTCGGGGAGGGGCTCGACTGGCAGACCGGTGCGGGCGGCTTGTTGATACTGACGGGCATCCTGCTCGGCGCGTCCGCGGCCGGCCCGCCGCCGATACCGATACAGACGCCAGCCCAGTAGCACGGCGAGAACCAGGACATAGACGAGCGGCTCGCGGATATCGGCTTTCACCTGCCAGTAGAAATGCGTGCAACCGAGGATCGCCGCCGGATAGACCAGGCGATGCAGGCGCTGCCAGCCGCGGCCCATGCGTCGCATGGCGCGCTTTGTGGACGTCACCGCGAGCGGGATCAGCAACAACAGTGCTGTAAAGCCGACCGTGATGTAGGGGCGCTTCGCGACGTCTTTGAGCAATTCACGCCAGTCGAGACTCTGGTCCACAAACAGGTAGAAAAGGAAATGCATCGAGATGTAGAAGAACGCGAACAGCCCCAGCATGCGCCGGAACAGCAACAGCCGCGGCCAGCCGAGGAGTTCGCGCAGCGGCGTCACGGTGAGCGTCGTCAGCAGCAGGCGCAGACCCCAGATGCCGAGCGTGTCCTGTATCTTTTCGACTGGATTCGCGCCAAGCGTTGCTGCCGGCCAATGAGCGAAACCCGCCAGGTCTGCGAAGCCTGCAAGCAGCCAGGCCGCCGGCAGGAGGCACAGCAGGAACGCGAGCGGCTTCGCGAGCCACCGGGTCGCGCGATCGGTACTGAGCTTGAGCATCAGAAATTCCGCGCCAGATCCATGCCGCTGTACAAGCTCGCGACTTCCGCCGCATAACCGTTGAACTTCGCGGTGGGCTGGCGTGACAGGAAGGAATCGGATCCGATGCGACGCTCGCGCTTCTGGCTCCAGCGCGGATGGTCGACTTCCGGATTGACGTTGGCGTAGAAGCCATATTCGCTTGGCGCCGATAGCGCCCAGGTGGTCGCAGGCATCCTCTCCGTAAACCGGATTCGCACTATCGACTTGATGCTCTTGAATCCGTATTTCCAGGGCACGACCAGGCGCAGCGGCGCGCCATTCTGGTTCGGCAGTACTTTCCCGTAGAGCCCGACCGCAAGGATCGCGAGCGGATGCATCGCCTCGTCCATGCGCAGCGCCTCGAGATAGGGCCAGTCGAGCACGTGCGAGCGCTGGCCCGGCATCTGCTTCAGGTCCATTAACGTCGTGAACTCGACGTACTTCGCGCGCGAAGTCGGCTTCAGCCGCTTGACGAGGTCGCCGAGCGGGAATCCGACCCAGGGGATGACCATCGACCAGGCCTCGACGCAGCGCAGCCGATAGATGCGCTCCTCGAGCGCATGCGGCTTCAGCAGGTCCTCGAGCGTGTAGCGGCCCTTGTCCTCGCATTCGCCGTCGACGACCACGGACCAGGGCCTTGGGCGCAGGCTGCCGGCATTGCGGGCAGGGTCGTCCTTGCCCGTGCCGAACTCGTAGAAGTTGTTGTAACCCGTGATGTCGGCCAGGGAGTTGGCCGCCTCGGTCGTCGAGTAGCGCGCATTGTGCTTGTACTGCAGGCGCTCGATGAGCATCACATTCATGACCTGCTCGGCGCTCGAGGTTTGCGCGAAAGCCGCGGCAGCGCCAAGACCGGCAATGCCGGCGAGGAACTCACGTCGGGAGCGATAGACGGGCTCCGGCGTGATCTCCGACGGTCGAATCCGCATGTTGGACCTCCTGCTCATGAGACCGGGGCAGCAGGGCCTTTGTTACGCCAGTCGGCAACCGGAATCCCGAATCGACCGGCGGCACGCCTGGCGCCATGGCAGCCATTGACGAGCATCGGATGCTCGACAGCCCGGAGGTGCGCAAGGTCGGAACCGGAATTGCCATAGGCCGCGATCGCGATTCCCGGGAATCGGGCGCGCAAGGATTCGACGCAACGGAGTTTTTCGCCACCGCGCCGGTTTGGCGTCGTCAGCGCGCCATCCAGGTGTCCGCCACGCCAGGCGACTCCGGTACAGATCGTTTCATCAAAGCCGAATCGCGCGCCGATCCGGGGAACGTACAGGTCCACGCTCGCGGACAGCAGCACCAGCCGATCGCCAGCGCTCCGATGACGCTCAATGGCCTTGAGCGCACCCGGGCAGAGCATTTCATCATCCAGGCCGTCCACGAACTCGCGCGACCATTCGCTGACTTCTGCTGCCGTTGCGCCGGCCATCAGCCGGCGTATCAGGTCGGACTTGAGTACACCACGGTCCCCATTGCTGAAGGCATAGCGGCAGAGTGCCGTCACCGTGGCCCACATCCAGCTGCGCTGCGGATGGTGCCGCCGCCAGCCGCGAAGGTAAGGCAGAAAGGTATCCCGTCGGGTGATGGTGCCGTCGAGGTCGAATACTGCGATGGAATGTGTCACGGCGCTTCAACCCGCGCGCG
Source organism: Steroidobacteraceae bacterium (assembly GCA_016844605.1). GTDB lineage: Bacteria > Pseudomonadota > Gammaproteobacteria > Steroidobacterales > Steroidobacteraceae > SCUD01. The sequence continues at coordinate 17,449 of JAENJD010000011.1, read as the reverse complement.
CGGCCGGCACTTGATCAGGCCGCCAGCTGGCGCAACACGAAATGCAGGATTCCGCCGTTGTCCATGTACTCCCATTCCTTGGGCGTATCCACGCGTACATTGACCGGGAAGCTCACAAGCTTTCCGTCTGCTCTCATTGCGCGAACGGTCGCCTTCCTGCTATTCGGCGCCAGTCCATCGAAATCGTAGGTTTCCGTGCCATCGAGCCCCAGTGATTGCGCGTTCTGCCCGCCCTCGAAGGTCAACGGGAAGACCCCCATGCCGACCAGATTCGCGCGATGAATGCGCTCGAAGGTCTCCGCAATGACCGCCTTCACGCCGAGCAGGTTTGTGCCTTTCGCCGCCCAATCGCGCGAGGACCCCGTGCCATATTCCTTGCCGGCGATCACGACCAGCGGCACGCCGGCTGCAATGTACTTCATCGCGGCGTCGTAGATGGGCAACTGCTCGCCGCCGGGTTGCATGCGTGTCACTCCGCCCTCAACACCGGGCACCATCAGGTTCTTGATCCGCGAATTCGCGAAGGTGCCGCGCATCATGATCTCGTGATTGCCGCGCCGCGACCCATAGCTGTTGAAGTCCGCCGGCGCCACCCCATGCTGCTGCAGGTACAGGCCGGCGGGGGATTCCTTGCGGATCGCCCCCGCGGGCGAGATGTGATCGGTCGTGATCGAGTCCCCGAACAACGCCAGGCACCGCGCGCGGCTTATCGTCGGCAGCCCCGGCCGCTTGCGCTTCATGCCGGTGAAGTAGGGCGGATTCTGGATATATGTGCTGGCGCCCTCCCAGCGATAGGTCTGCGACTCCGGAACCTCGATGCCGCGCCAGCGCTCATCGCCCTTGAAGACATCACCGTAGGTCTTGACGAACATGTCCGCCGACACCGAGCGGCCAACCGCCTGCTGTATCTCCCTGGAGCTCGGCCAGATGTCGCGCAGGTAGACGGGCTTGCCGTCGCGGTCGTTGCCCAAGGGATCGCGCGTGAGGTCGAGATCCACGCTGCCGGCCAGCGCATACGCGACCACGAGCGGCGGCGACGCAAGGAAGTTCATGCGCACTTCCTGATGCACGCGACCCTCAAAATTTCGGTTGCCGGACAGCACCGCGGCGACTGAGAGCTTGTTGTCGCCTATGGCCTTGGAAAGCGGCGCATTGAGCGGGCCGGAATTGCCGATGCAGGTCGTGCAGCCGTAGCCGACAATATTGAATCCAAGTGCCTCGAGGTCCACCAGCAACCCACCGCGCGTCAGATACTCCGTGACGACCTTGGACCCGGGCGCCATCGAGGTCTTCACCCAGGGTTGAACGGAAAGCCCGCGTGCCTTCGCCTTGCGCGCGAGCAGGCCGGCGCCAACCATGACCGCGGGATTCGAGGTGTTGGTGCAGGAAGTGATCGCGGCGATGACGACTGCGCCATCCCTCAGTTCAAAGTCCCGGCCCGCGTCGCTCACATGCGCCGGACCGCGTGATGCCCATTTGTCCTGGTCCTTCTCGAAGGCGGCGCGGAATGCCGTCTTCATGTCACTCAAGAGCACCCGGTCCTGCGGCCGCTTCGGGCCGGCGAGGGATGGCTGCACCGTGGACAGGTCGAGATTCAGCGTATCCGTATAGAGCGCATCGGGCGCGCCATCGTGACGCCACATGCCCTGCGCTTTCGCGTACTCGCGCACCAGCGTGATCTGGCTCTCTGGCCGCCCGGTGAGGCGCAGGTAGGTCAGCGTCTCCTCGTCTACGGGGAAGATCCCGCAGGTCGCACCATATTCCGGGGCCATGTTCGCGATCGTCGCTCGATCGGCCAGCGGCAACTGGGCGAGGCCGTCGCCGAAGAACTCGACGAATTTCTCGACAACACCGCGCTTTCGCAACTGCTCGGTCACGGTCAGGACCAGGTCGGTCGCCGTTGCGCCCTCCGGCAGCCGCCCGGTCAGCTTCATGCCGATGACCTCGGGGATCAGCATCGTCGAGGGCTGCCCGAGCATCGCCGCTTCAGCTTCGATTCCGCCGACGCCCCAGCCGAGGACACCGACGCCATTGATCATCGTCGTGTGCGAATCGGTCCCGACGACGGTGTCCGGGTAGGCGAGACCGCGCTCGTCGACGAATACGACCCGTGCGAGGAATTCGAGATTGACCTGGTGCACGATGCCGGTGTCGGGCGGCACCACTGCAAAATTATCGAACGCAGACTGGCCCCAGCGCAGAAACGTGTAGCGCTCCTTGTTGCGCTGGAATTCGAGAACGGCATTGAGATTGAGTGCGTTGGCCGTGCCGTAATGGTCGACCATGACGGAATGGTCGATGACGAGCTCAGCGGGAATAAGCGGATTGATCTTTCCCGGGTCGCCGCCGAGCGCTGCCATCGCGTCGCGCATTGCGGCCAGGTCGACCACCGCGGGAACGCCGGTGAAATCCTGCATGATCACCCGTGCGGGTGTGAATGCGATCTCGCGGGCAGGCAGCTTTCGGGGATCGGCGCCTGCAAGTGCGATGATGTCCGCGCGAGTGACGGTCGTGCCGTCTTCGTGGCGGAGCAGGTTTTCGAGCAGGATCTTCAGCGAGTAGGGCAGGCGCCCGACCTGGTATTCCGCGAGCGAGTCCAGGCTGAAGTACTCGAAACTGCGGTCACCGACGGTGAGTTTGCGGCGTGCCTTGAAGCTGTCCTGCATGATTCCTCCGGGTTGATTATAAGCGAGTCGATTACCCCGCCACCCAGGCATTCCTCGTCGCGGTAGAACACGGCGTACTGGCCCGGGACCGCGCCTGCCTGTGGATTCGAAAACCGGACATCGGCGCATTCCGCGGACAGTTTGACGGCGCAGCGCACATCCGGCTGGCGATATCGCAGCTTGGCCGTGCACATAAATGCGGGCGCCGGTGGCTGGCCACTGATCCAGTGCAGGCTCCCGGCGCGCAGGCCCGCGCAATGGAGCGCCGGATGATCCCGGCCCTGGACGACGATGAGCGCGTTGCGCACAAGGTCCTTGCCCGCGACGAACCATGGGGCAGCCATACGGTCCTTCAGTCCGCCGACACCCAGGCCGCTGCGCTGTCCGAGCGTATAGCGTGCAAGCCCCTGATGCCCGCCAATGACCACGCCGTCGACGGTTTCAATCGGACCCGGAATGCCCGGCAGCCAGGACTCCAGGAACTCGCCGAAGGGCCGTTCGCCGATGAAGCAGATGCCGGTGGAATCGGGCTTGTCGAATACCGGTAGGCCGCGTTCGCGGGCGATGGCGCGCACTTCCGGCTTGCAGAGCGCTCCCAGCGGGAAGTCGCATCCGGCAAGCTGAACGGCGGAAAGCATGTGCAGGAAGTAGCTCTGGTCCTTCGCGGCGTCCACGCCGCGCAGCAGGCGCCCGCCGCTGCCGATGCGCGCGTAATGACCGGTCGCGAAACGCTCTGCTCCCAGGCGTCGCGCATAAGCCAGGCAGAGGCCAAACTTGATCTCGCGATTGCACAGCACGTCGGGATTCGGGGTCCGGCCCGCGCGCAGCTCGGCAAGGAAATGCGCAAAGACGCGTTCCCGATACTCGGCCGCGAAACTGACGCGATGCAGCGGAATGCCGAGCTCCGCGCAATTGCGGCGCGCGTCCTGGAAGTCGGCGGCAGTCGTGCAATAACCGCCGTCGTCCTCCCAGTTCGCCATGAAAAGGCCCTGGACATCGTGTCCGGCATCCAGCAGCAATGATGCCGCGACCGCGGAATCGACGCCGCCCGACATTGCGACAATGTAGCTGGCCACCGGCTTCAGCTGCCCGCTGCGGCGGACGAGTCCGGCAGTACGTGATTGAGGAGTTCGAGCGGGTATCTCGCACCACGCAAATAGTCCTCAATACACAGGAGCACCAGCGGACTGCGCAATTCCGCCTCGCGCTCACGAAGGCGTTCGCGGCTGATCCATGCCGTGCGGATGATCCCGCGGTCGAGTGGTGCGCCATTGACGCGGTCGCCGACCGTGCCGGCAAATGCCACACGCAGGAATGACCGTTCACCGGGGCCGCGCCAAAGGTACAGTCCGGTCACCGCCTTTGGCACGAAGGGATAGCCGGTTTCCTCCAGTGTCTCGCGGACCGCCGCCTGCAGCAGCGATTCCCCTTCTTCGAGGTGCCCAGCCGGCTGATTGAGGACGATGCGGCGTGCTACGCGTTCCTGCACGATCAGGAATCGCCCGTCGCGTTCGACGACGGCTGCCACGGTGACATCGGGTTTCAGCGACATGCGGCGATTATAGCGGCTGGCCCACCGGGCCCGCGCGCGCCGCTAGAGGTGTTGCTGGCGCGTCTCGGCTTCCGGTTCGCTGGCGATCCAGATCTCGTCGAAGTAATTGAGATAGCGCCGGGCAACCGCGGCATCATTCATCTCGACGATGCCTTCCCAGCGCGAAGCCTGAAGCCGGTAAACCAGCGCGCGGTCGTCGGCAATCAGGAATGCGGCCTGGTTGTCGCGGTGCTCGGACTTGACGTGCCGGATTTCAATGTGGCTCGTGATGCGGCGTGCGAGGTGCACAAACTTGCTGCCCTCATATATGACCCGCGACGGATCCGCCAGCAGGACCCGTACCTTGGCGTAGCTCCTCGAAAGAACCATCTTCTTGACGGTCTCGAGAAACTGCGGCTGGTCATAGACCGACGGCTCGAGATCCTGCGTGTACATGGTCAGCAGACGGCGCGCGACCAGGGCGACTTGCTGCGTGGCGCTGCGCACCTCGTCGAGTGTTGCAATGATCGAGCGCGTGCCGGTCACGCTCTGCCGCTGGGTTTGCACCGCTGTCACTCCAGGGCGTGCTTCATCCTCACGTGGGAGATGCCCGCCTCGTCGAACACATCGCCCTCGATACGAAAGCCAAGCTTCTCGTAGAAGGGCACGACCTGCACTTGTGCGTGCAGGTATGGCTCGCGAATGCCCCGATGGTAGGCCTCGTGGAGCAGCTGGCGCAGTATCAATGTGCCGATGCCCCGGCCTCGCAGTCCGGCTTTTACCGCGATCCGGCCGATCTTACCGCCCGGATTAAGTCGCCCGGTGCCAACTGGTTCACGGTTCAGGGTGGCCAGAGCGTGAACGCTGACGCTATCGTCATCATCCCATTCGTCAAATTCAGGCACCAGCTGCTCGTCGATGAACACTTCTCGGCGGATTTTCTGCAGCACCGCGCGATCCGTGCTCCAGGTCGTCAACACGCATTCGACGGTGTCGGCAGGCATTGCCGGTCGTCCTCAAACCGCCCTGGCGAGTGCTTCCGCAAGACCCGTGTAGGCGGTCGGCGTCAATGACTCGAGCCGCCGGCGCGCTTCGTCCGGCAATCCAAGTTGCGCGACGAAAGCACGAAGCTCCAGCACCCCGATCTCGCGCCCGCGCGTGAACTCCTTGAGCTTTTCGTAGGCTCCTGCGATGCCGTGTGCGCGCATGACGGTCTGGATCGCCTCCGCGAGCACTTCCCAGTGCGCATCGAGATCCATCGCCATGCGGGCGCCGTCCGCCTCGATGCGCTCGAGGCCACGCAGTGCAGAGCGCCACGCCAATGCGCTGTGGCCCAGCGCCACGCCGAGATTACGCATCACCGTCGAGTCGCTGAGGTCGCGCTGCCAGCGCGACACCGGCAGCTTCTCTGCGAAGTGCCTCAGCATCGCATTTGCAAGACCGGCGTTGCCTTCGGCGTTCTCAAAATCGATGGGATTCACCTTATGCGGCATCGTCGAGGAGCCGACCTCGCCAGGCACTGGCCGCTGCCGGAAATAGCCGAGCGAGACATAGCCCCACAGGTCGCGGCACAGGTCGATCAGCACCGTGTCGGCGCGCGCGAGCGCGTCGCAATATTCTGCGATCCAGTCGTGCGGTTCGATCTGCGTCGTGTACTCGTTTGGCACGAGACCAAATGCCAGGATCATGCGCCGCGATTCCGCGCGCCAGTCGATCTGCGGGCCCGCTGCCACCTGCGCATTGAAGTTTCCAACCGCGCCGTTGAACTTGCCCAGGAGCTCCACCCGACCGAGCGAAGCAGCCGCGCGGCGAAGTCGCATGACGAAATTCGCCGCCTCCTTGCCAAGTGTTGTCGGTGAGGCCGGCTGACCATGGGTACGCGACAGCATCGCCGTGGCGGCGTGCTGATGAGCGAGTCTCGCCAGCCTGCCTACAACTTCGCCGATCAGCGGCAGCATTACGCTGCCGCGCGCGTCGGCGAGCATCATCGCGTAGCTCAGGTTATTGATGTCCTCGGACGTGCACGCGAAATGAACGAATTCAAGTTGCGCGGGCAGGGCGCCCGCCGCCGCAAGCTGCTCGCGGAGGAAGTACTCCACGGCCTTGACGTCGTGATTTGTCTCGCGCTCGATTTCCTTCACCCGCCGGACCGCGGATTCCCCGACGACTTCCGCGAGCGAGTCGAGTCTGGACGCGAGCGGTGCCGGTAGCGTGCCCAGCGCGGGGAAGTGGCCCGAGGTTGCAAGTTGCCGGAGCCAGCAGGCCTCGACACGCACGCGATAGCCGATCAACGCGGCTTCGCTGAAAATGGAGGCCAGGTCGGCGCACTTGTCGGCATAGCGCCCATCGAGCGGCGACAATGCGGTCAGGCGATGATCAGTCATGGCGCCAGGCCCAGATGATAGAATGTGCATGTTACCCGTGAGCGATAACGACCGCATCGAAAAGGACAGCCTCGGCGAGGTCCGCGTGGCCGCGTCGGCGCTTTGGGGTGCCCAGACCCAGCGCGCTGTCGAGAATTTCCAGATCGGCAGCCTGCCCATGCCGGCCCCGTTGATCCGCGCCCTCGGCCTGATCAAGTGGGCTGCTGCCGAGGCCAATGGTGAACTCGGCGAGCTCGAGCCCGGGCTCGCGGCGGCGATCGCAGCGGCGGCACTCGAGATCGCGACTGGAAGGTACCCCGACCAATTCCCGGTCGGCATCATGCAGACCGGCTCCGGCACCAGCACGAACATGAATGCCAACGAGGTGATCGCCCGACTGGCGGCCGCCAGGCTCGGCGCCGCCGTGCACCCGATTGACCATGTCAATCGTTGCCAGAGCAGCAACGACGTCATCCCCACTGCGATCCATCTCGCGGCGGCGCTCGAGCTGCGCGACACGCTGTTGCCGGCGCTCGCCGAGCTGGCGCGTGCGATCGGGGAGAAATCCGCCCAGGTCGGCGATCACGTCAAGCCGGGGCGCACGCACCTGATGGATGCATTGCCAATCACCGTCGGCCAGGAGATGCACGCCTGGCAGACGCAGATTTCGGACGCGGCCCTGCGCCTGGCTGCGGTTGCACCACGCCTGCAGTGCCTTGCCTTGGGCGCGACAGCGGTGGGCACCGGTGTCAACGCCCATCCGCAATTCGCGGCGCGTGCAATTGCACTTCTGGCGACGCGGACCGGGCTCGACCTCAGCGCCGCGCCGGACCGCTTTGCGAGCCTGGCATCGCAGGACACGGCCGTGGAACTTTCCGGCCAGCTGCGTGGCGCGGCAGTTGCGCTGCTGAAAATCGCCAATGACCTGCGCTGGATGAATTCCGGGCCGCTGGCCGGCCTTGGCGAGATTTCCTTGCCGGCCTTGCAGCCGGGCTCCAGCATCATGCCGGGCAAGGTAAACCCGGTGATCCCCGAGGCGGTCGCGATGGCCGCGACCCAGGTCATGGGCAATGATGCCGCGATTGCGATGGCCGGCGCATCCGGCAACTTCCAGCTCAATGTGATGCTGCCGCTGATCGCGCACGGGTTGCTGCAGAACATCGCGCTGCTGGCTGATTCGTCGCGCGCACTCGCGCGGCGGGCGATCTCCGGCCTTACCGTGCAGGCTGCCGCACTTTCGGAAACGCTGGCGCGCAATCCGATGCTCCTGACCGCACTGGCTCCGGAAATCGGCTACGACCGCGCCGCGGCAATTGCGCGCCGTGCGACCGCAGAGCGCCGCCCGATCCTCGAAATCGCGATCGAGGAAACCGGCATGCCACGCGACAAGCTCGCGCGTCTTCTTGATCCAGTGCGACTGGCGCGTGGCGGATCTGCGAAGGGCGAGCCGTGATCCCTGCACCGACATCCGACCTGCACCGGCTCCCGGCCGAGGCCCTGAGGCGGGAGTTGCGCAGCCGGCTTGCAGGTTGTCAATACGCGGATTCGGACTTGCGGGTCGGCGCCGTTTCGCGATCGGCAATTGAACGGTTGCGCACGCTGCTGCCACATCAGCCGCTTCGCGCTGCGGTACTGATACCGCTGGTCGATCGCGGCGACGAACTGACTGTGCTCCTGACCCACAGGGCAAACGACCTCAAGCATCACGCGGGCCAGATTTCATTCCCCGGTGGCAGGCTCGAACCCGGTGACCACGATTCCATCGCAGCAGCTCTGCGCGAGACCGAGGAAGAAATCGGCCTGCGCCGCGAGTTCGTCGAGGTGATCGGCTGCCTGCCGGATCATGTCGTGATCAGCGGCTATCGCGTGACGCCTGTCGTGGGTCTCGTCAGCCCGGGCTTTGAGCTGGCGCTGGACCCCGCTGAAGTGTCCGGCACGTTCGAGGCGCCCTTGAGCCACCTGCTGAATCCCGCGACACACACGCGTCGCATGCACAGGTTCGGCGGTGAGGACCTCGAGATACTGGAACTTCCCTGGGGTGGACACACGATCTGGGGCGCGACGGCCGGCATGCTGTTGACGCTCAGGGAATTGCTAGGCGGGTCGCCGCTCCATGGCGATTGACCGGCTCCTGCAAATCATGGTGCGCCTGCGCGACCCGGTTTCGGGTTGCCCGTGGGACTTGCAGCAGGATTTCCGGTCTATCGCGCCTCACACGCTCGAGGAAGCCTATGAGGTCACCGATGCGATCGAGCGCGGCGATCTCCACTCGCTGCGCGACGAACTCGGCGATCTGCTGTTCCAGGTCGCATTCCATTCCCAGCTCGCGAGCGAGCGCGGCGCATTTGCATTCGACGATGTCGTCGAGGCGATCTGCGACAAGCTGACGCGGCGCCATCCGAATGTATTCGGGGGCGCTCCTGTCGCCGATGCCGCAGAACAAACGAAGGTCTGGGAGAGGCTCAAGGCCGGGGAGCGCAAGGCACAGGGACAGGGGAATGCGGCGCTTGCCGGCATTCCACTGGCGTTGCCCGCCCTGTCCCGCGCCCGCAAGCTCGGCCGGCGCGCCGCCGATGCCGGTTTCGACTGGCCGGATGCCAATGGGCCACGCGCCAAGATCGACGAGGAGCTCGCTGAACTCGACCGGGTCATCGACGAAGGCAGGAATGCCGCCCGGCTGGAGGCGGAGCTCGGCGACCTGCTGTTTTCCGTCGTCAATCTTGCGCGGCATCTCGACATCGATCCGGAGACGGCACTGCGTCGCGCGAATGAACGCTTCGAGCACCGTTACGCCCATCTGGAGAATGCCCTCGCGACCCGCGGCATCGATCCCGGCGCAGCCGGCCCTGAGTTGCTGGACCAGCTCTGGGTCGCCGCAAAGGCCGAGATTCCCTAGGAAAAACGCCTGTCCGGAAGTCCGTCGGGCGTTCAGGACGCGTTCATGGTCGCCGGCCTAGATTGGTTCCGTGCCAATGCAAGGAGGCGCACCATGTTACGCAAGCTCTGGATTTCTGGCCTCGCCGTCGGTCTCGCTGCCGCGTCCGCCGGAGCCCTGGCTGACAACAATCGCGACAGCTACCGTGATGACGAGGACAGCCGTTACGACCGCTACGGCGGCGATTACGATTACGCGCGTGTCGTCAATGTCGAGGCGATCCGTCGCCGGGTCCGCATCAGCGAGCCGGTGCGCGAGTGCTGGGACGAAGTGGCCTACGAATCGGATGGCCCATTTTCATCCCGTCACGTCGGCAGCACTTTGCTGGGCGGCCTGATCGGCGGCGTCATCGGTAACCAGATCGGCCGCGGCGATGGCCGTCAGGTGGCGCGCGCCGCTGGCGCGATCATCGGTGGTGCGATTGGCAACAACGCGTCGCACCAGCGTCAGGGCGACTACTATGGCCGCGAACGACTCGTCGAGCGCTGTGAAGTCCGTTACCGCGACAGCTGGGACGAGCGTGTCGATGGTTACCGGGTGACTTACGAGTATGCCGGCCGTGAATACACGACGCGGATGCCATATGACCCAGGCGAACGGGTCAGGATCCGGGTGGACGTGACACCGACCCGCGGCTAATCTCCTGACGCCCGGGCCGCGCAAGCGGCCCGGGTTTTTCGAGTTCCACTACAATGGCGTAATGCAGATGACGAGATTGCGGCTGCCGATGTTCCTGTGCCTGGCCCTGTTGGCCGGCATTGTTGCGTCCGGTCCGATCCAGGCTTCGGAGCGCGATCGTCACCGCGACCAGGGCGGCGAGCGGGCCATGGCGGATCACGCCATTTCGCTCGACGAGGCCGTGGCCCGGGCGGAACGCCGTTACAATGCGCGCGCCGTGCGAGCCGAAGAAAAGCGTCATGGCGACCGCATCGAATACCGGATCCGGCTGCTGGGTGCCGATGGCCGCGTCTTCGAAGTAAGGATTGACGCGGAATCCGGCCGGGAACGGTGAGGCCTGAATGCGCCTGCTGATCGTCGAGGACGAACCGGCACTGCTTGAGACGCTTGCACAGCAGTTTCGCACGGCTGGTTTTGCAGTGGACCTTGCCGCGGATGGAATCGACGGCGAATTTTCGGGCAAGGAGTATCCGATCGATATCGCCGTCGTGGACCTGGGACTCCCGGGCAAGTCCGGTCTGGACGCAATCCGGGCCTGGCGCAAGGCGGACAAGTCATTCCCGGTCCTGATCCTGACGGCGCGCGACAGCTGGCAGGAAAAGGTCGCCGGGCTCGACGCGGGCGCCGACGACTATGTCACCAAGCCATTCCGGTTCGAAGAGGTCCTTGCGCGGGTGCAGGCATTGCTTCGTCGTTCCGGCGGCTGGTCGCAGCCACTCCTGAAGAGCGGCGTGGTCGAACTCGATACCCGCAGCCAGGAAGTCCGGGTCGCTGGTGCCACCGTCGAGCTGACCGCGTTCGAGTACCGGCTGCTCGAATACCTGATGCTGCGAGCCGGCCAGGTCGTCTCGAAGACCGAACTGACGGAAAAGCTTTATGAGCAGGACTTCGAGCGCGACAGCAACACGATCGAAGTTTTTGTCGGACGGCTGCGCCGCAAGCTCGACCCGGATGGAGATCGCAAGCCGATCGATACCCTGAGGGGTCGCGGCTACCGTATCGCACGCGACTGATCGTGGCGCGGTCAACCCCATCGCTGAAGACCCGGCTGCTGGTGACGCTGGCCCTGCTGCTGCTGGCCGCGGCCGGCGCCGCTGCCTGGGCGCTGGATTCGATGTACCGCGACCTCGGCCTGCGCTCGCGCCAGGACGTACTCGATGCGCAGGTGATCGCGCTGATCTCGTCGGCCGACATTGACGTGGAAGGCCGCCTCGTGCCTGAGAATCTCGCGGAACCGCGGCTCGCGGCTCCTGGCTCCGGCATGTACGCGGAGATCGTCAGTTCACGCGGCAGCTGGCGTTCGCCGTCGGCGCTCGGCAGCGGCCTCAATCTCGCGGCAGCGCCGGCGACTGGCGAGCGCAATTTCGAGTACGCGAAGCTGGCCGACGGCACGCGCGTAATGGGCCTCTCGCTTGGCATTCGCTGGGTGCTCGAGGACGGCAGCAGCAGGGACTTCATCATCCGCGCGGCCGAAAGCCTGGAACCCTGGTACCACGAGGTTGCGCGCGTGCGCGCCTGGCTCTTGTCGGGCTCGATCGTGCTCGGCCTGCTGCTGCTCGCCGGTCTCGCCGTCGCAATGCGAATCGCGCTGAAGCCCCTGCACCAGCTCGAGACTGAGATCGCCGACATCGAGGCCGGGCGGCGTGACCTGCTGGGCTCGGGCTGGCCGCGCGAGCTTGCCGGCGTCACTGGCAATCTGAATGCGCTGTTGAACGGCGAGCGCAAGCGCCTGGAACGCTATCGCACGACACTCGGCAATCTCGCCCACAGCCTCAAGACGCCGCTCGCCGCCTTGCGCGGATTGATCGAGAGCGGGCAGACCGACCGGCAGTCCCAGGCGCGGCAACTGGATCGCATGCAGGAAATTGTCCAGCACCAGCTCAAGCGCGCCGTCTTCGGCGGCACTGGCGCGACGATGACCGACCTGCCGGTCCAGGAGGCGCTCGAGCAATTGCGCGGCGCGCTTGCCAAGGTCTACGCCGACAAGTCGCTGCGGATATCCATTGCGGTCGCGCCGGGAACTGCCTATCCGGTCGATGCTGCCGACTTCCTGGAGCTGACCGGCAACCTGATGGACAACGCCTGCAAGTACAGCAAGACCGAAGTCGCGGTGCGGGCGATGCCCTGGACATCCGCCGACTGGCGTCGTCCCGGCCTGGTGATCGATATCGAGGACGATGGCCGCGGCATTCCGCCCTCCGAACGCACGCGTGTCCTGGAACGCGGTGTGCGCGCCGACGAAAGCGTCGCGGGGCAGGGTATTGGCCTGTCGGTGGCGCATGATATCGCCGCGGCCTATTCCGGCACGTTGGAGATCGGCGAGAGTCGTCTCGGTGGCGCCCGCGTCAGCGTCCGGCTGCCGGGACGCTGACCGCACCAATGCGACGGAGGACGACCGGGCGCGAGCGACTGGAGGAGCGCGCGATGCGGCGCCGGGCCTCGGTGCCGGCATTGTCCTATCCGCCGGAGTTGCCGGTCAGCGCCCGGATCGACGAGATCTGCGAGGCCATCGCGAATCACCCGGTCGTCGTGATTTGCGGCGACACCGGTTCCGGCAAGACCACCCAGTTGCCGAAGGCCTGCCTGCAGGCAGGGCGCGGGATCGCCGGCATGATCGGCCACACACAGCCCCGGCGCATCGCGACCCGCACGGTCGCCGCGCGCCTCGCCGAGGAACTGCAGGTCGAACTGGGTGCCCAGGTCGGATTCAAGATCCGGTTTGCGGAATCCGGCTCGGACGACAGCCTGATCCGGGTCATGACCGACGGCATCCTGCTGGCGGAGATTCAGGGCGACCCGCTGCTGCGGCGCTACGACACGATCATCATCGACGAGGCGCATGAGCGCAGCCTCAATGTCGACTTCCTGCTGGGATATCTCAAACGGCTGCTGCCGCGAAGGCCAGACCTGCGGTTGCTCATCACGTCCGCCACGATCGACCCGGCGCGATTCGCCGCATACTTCGGTGGCGCACCGGTCATCGAGGTCAGCGGCCGCTCATTTCCGATCGAACTGCGTTATCGCCCGCTCGCCGCAGACGAGGAGGATGATCTCGATCCGGGGATGGTCGCCGGCGTCGGTGCAGCCGCCAGTGAACTGCTGGCGGAACCGCCGTCCCGGCGCGGCGACACACTGGTGTTTCTTCCGGGCGAACGCGAAATCCGTGAAACGGCTGAACACCTGCGCGGTCGGCTGGGCCCCGGTGTCGAGATCCTGCCGCTTTATTCGCGCTTGTCCTGGGCCGAGCAGCAACGTGTCTTCGCGACCGGGCCGCGGCCACGCATCGTGCTCGCGACCAATGTCGCCGAGACCTCGATCACCGTACCGGGAATCCGCAGCGTCATCGACACCGGACTTGCACGCATCGCGCGCTACAGCCCGCGCAGCAAGATCCTGCGCCTGCCGATCGAGCCGGTTTCGCAGGCGAGCGCCGACCAGCGCAAGGGGCGTTGCGGCCGCGTCGGTTCCGGGATCTGCATCCGCCTGTACGAAGAGTCCGACTTCGAATCGCGCGAGCCGCACACGCCCCCGGAGGTCCTGCGCACCAATCTCGCGCGCGTGATCCTGCAGATGGAAGCGCTGGGCCTGGGCGACATGGCCGATTTTCCGTTTCTCGATGCGCCGGATGGGCGGCTCATCAGCGATGGCTATCGGCTGTTGCGCGAAATCGAGGCGATCGACGACGAACGTCGCCTGACGCCGCTCGGACGCATGCTCGCCAGGCTGCCGGTGGATCCGCGCCTCGCGCGCATGCTTCATGAGGGCCAGCGATTCGGAGCACTCGCCGAGACGCTCACGCTGGTAGCACTGCTGTCCATGCAGGACCCGCGCGAGCGGCCCATCGGCATGCAGCCACAGGCCGACGAGAAGCACCGGTTGTTCGCGGATCCGCGCTCGGATTTCAGCGGCCTGCTCAAGCTCTGGCAGGCCTGGCGCGAAGTCCGAAGCGCGAGCGGCACGAATCAGGCGCGACGCTGGTGCCGCGACCATTTCCTGTCGGCTGCGCGCATGCGCGAATGGGGTGACCTGCGCGGCCAGCTCGCACAGCTGGCGCACGAACTTGGATGGGCGGAAAACGGATCGCCGGCCGGCTTCGATGCGATCCATCGGGCTCTGTTGCCAGGACTGTTGGGGAGCATCGGCGAACGCACCGAACGCGGTGATTACCTTGGTCCACGCGGCCTGCGATTCACGATCGCCCCGGGCACGCCGCTTTGCGACCGGCCACCGGGCTGGATCATGGCGGCAACGATCACCGAGACGCGCAGGGTGTATGCGCGTCTCGTCGCGGCCATCGAGCCGGGCTGGATCGAGGCCGCCGCACAGCATCTGCTGAAGCGCAGCTATGACGAGCCCGAATGGTCACCGGAGCGGGGCTTCGTCGCGGCGCGGGAGACCGTCGTGCTTTACGGGCTGACACTCTCCGCAGGCAGGCGCGTCAATTTCGGCCGCATCGATCCGCAGGCGGCGCGCAGGATCTTTGTTCGCGAGGCGCTGGTGCACGGCCGCTGCCAGCTGTCAGCGCAGTTCCTCGCCCACAATCGGCAGGTCCGGGCCGCCCTCGAACGCGACGAAGCCAAGTTACGCCGCCACGGCGCGCTATTCGACGAGGACCGTGCCGCGGCATTCCTGCTCGAGCGCATTCCGGAACGGGTGCACGATCTGAAGAGCTTCGAGCGCTGGCGGCGCACGGCGGAGGAATCCGATCCAAGGCGTCTCCTGCATTCCGTGGAAGACGTCATCGCGGCTGGCGCCGCCCAGCCAGACGCGCAGTTTCCTGACATCCTCGAGGTCGGCGGCCGCAAGCTGACTCTCAGCTATCACTTCGACCCGGACGCCGCGAATGACGGCGCAACGGCCGAAGTCCCGCTCGCGATCCTGGGCTTGCTCGACGCCGCGCGTCTCGCCTGGGGTGTTCCCGGCTGGCGGCAGGAGTTGCTGGCAACGATGATCCGCGGCCTTCCAAAGGCGCTGCGTCGCTCGCTGGTTCCGGTGCCTGCAACCGCCGCGGCCTGCCTCGTCGAGGTCGATACCACGTCACCGATGCACGATGAACTCGCGCGCTGCCTGTCGCGTCGCGCCGGCATTGCCATCCCCGCGGAAGCGCTTCGTGGGATCGAATTGCCGGGATACCTGCGGGTGAACCTGCGCGTGGTCGGCCCCGACGGCCGCGAGCTCGCGCAGGGGAGGGATCCTGCATTGCTCCGCACGCAATTGCAGGGCGTGAGCGCTGCTGCCCTCAAGCATTCGACGCGGGAATTCGCCCGCAGCGGCATCCGCGACTGGGACTTCGGCCGGCTGGCGAAATCATTGGAAGTCGATCGGGACGGCCTGCACCTCATGGTTTACCCCGCGCTCAGCGACCAGGGCGAGTCGGTCAGGCTGACTGCATTCGATGACGAGAGGGCGGCCGAGGCCCAGCATCAACAAGGCGTGCGCCGGCTGCTCGCCATTGCGCTCGCCGAGTCACTGAAGCATGTGAAACGCGCATTGGCCGTGGACCGGGAACTCGCGCTGCTGCAGCAACCGCTGGGGCCACTGGCAATACTCGCCGCGGACATCTGCGACCGTGCCGTCGAGCGTGCCTGCCTGACGGCGGGCGATGCGCTGCCGCGTGATCGTGCGGCCTTCGAATCGGCCCTGGAACGCGGCCGGCCGGATGTCTATGACATCGCCATCCGTATTGCCGCAGGTGCAAAAAGCGTCCTGCGGGCAGCGCGGGAGGTGCATGGCGCGTTGCAGTCCCTGCCGCGTGGCAGTCACACGGCAATCGCCGCGGACTGCGCGCATGAACTGAAACGTCTTGCGGGCGAGCGATTCGTCGCGACCACGCCGGATCCGTGGCTCGGCGAACTGCCGCGCCTGATCGCCGGTCTCGGCGCCCGCGTCGCCAAGCTGAAAGCCGGAACGAATTTGGCCGCGCAAAGGGAATTGCGCGACTGGCGCGAGCGTGTGGAGCGGCTCGGCGACCACGGGCTTGCATCCGAGCTGACATGGTTGCTCGCTGAGTATTGCGTGTCGCTCTTTGCGCAACAGCTCGGCACTTCCGTGCCGGTATCGGCCAAGCGCCTCGAACAGCGCCTGGCCGCGGCGCGGCGCTGATCAGTCGGCCGGCCCGAGTCTCTTCACGAACGGCGTCAGCAGATCCATCGGCATCGGGAACACGATCGTCGTGCTCCGGTCGCTGCCGAGTTCCGTCAGCGTCTGCATGTAGCGCAACTGGATCGCGCGCGGGTCCGCGCCGAGGAGCTTCGCGGCTTCGACCAGCATCGCCGCGGCCTGTTTCTCGCCCTCGGCGTGGATGATCTTGGCGCGCCGCGTGCGCTCGGCCTCCGCCTGCTTGGCGATCGCCCGGATCATGGTTTCGTCGAGGTCGATGTGCTTGATCTCGACATGCGACACCTTGATGCCCCAGGCGTCGGTCGATGAGTCCAGGATCTTCTGCACGTCGGCATTCAGGCGGTCGCGCTCTGTCAGCATCTCGTCGAGTTCGTGCTGGCCCAGCACCGAGCGCAGCGTGGTCTGGGCGAGCTGGCTGGTCGCTTCGAACGGATTTGCGACCTGGATGATGGCCTTGTCCGGATCCACGATCCGGAAATAGACGACGGCGTTCACCTTGACCGAGACGTTGTCACGCGAAATGACGTCCTGCTTTGGCACATCGAGCACGATGGTGCGCAGGTCCACGCGCACCATCTGCTGCACGATCGGCCACACGATGATCAGGCCGGGTCCCTTGGTGCCCGCGTAGCGGCCGAGGGTGAACACGACGCCGCGTTCGTACTCGCGCAGGATGTTGATCGCATTGATCACCAATACTGCGAAGAGAACCGCGACGGCAACGAGTACGTAGGTCATCATTTCTGGTCTCCTGTCATTCGATTGGCGTGACGTGGAGTGTCAGCCCCTGCACGCGATCGATGCGCAATTGCTGGCCCGCGGTGACCGGCTTTGAACTGACCGCATTCCACAACTCACCGTAAATCCGCACCTGGCCCTGGCTGGTAAATGAATCGACGGCCTCGGCCGTATCCCCGACCAGCTGCTCACGGCCGGTCGCGACCGGCCGTCGTCGCGCGCGCATTGCGAGCCAGATCGTCCCGAGCATCAGCGTGCCGGCGGCGGCTGCGACCCCGCCGACCAGTCCGCGGCTCACTTCCATGCCGGGCGTGCCCGTATCCATCAACACGATCGATCCGATCACGAATGCCACGAGGCCGCCGAAGCCCAGCGCCCCGAAGCTCGGCACGAAGAATTCCGCAACCATCATGCCGAC
>JAENJD010000010.1 GCA_016844605.1 Steroidobacteraceae bacterium | reverse complement strand
TCGATTTCCCCGCGCGCGTGCTCGATGCGGCGGGGCCCGCCCTGGTCCTCCGCCGCGGTGTCGAGTATCTCGAATACACTCTGGCCCGCGGCGATGCCTTGCTGCAGCGGCCCGACGATACTGACGAGCCGGCGCAGCGGCGCCGTGATCAGCAGCAACGCCGTCAGGAACGAGGTGAATTCGCCGACCGACAGCCCTTTCTCCAGCACGTCGCGGATTGCGACATACATGATGGCCGCGAGCCCGAATGCCGCTATCAGCTGCACCACCGGGTTCGACACCGCCTTGACCGCCACCAGCTTCATGAAGCTCGCGCGATTGCGTTCATTGACCTGCTCGAACGAGCCGTGCTGTTGCGGTTGTGCATTGAAGACCTTGATCATCCGGTGGCTTTCGAGCGCTTCCTTCGCCACGCGGGTGACATCCCCCATCGAGGCCTGGATTCGCATGCTGTAGCGCCGGAACAGGCGGCTGGTGATCCGCATCAACCCCACGATCAGAGGCGCCACAGCCAGCGCGAAGGAAGTCAGTCGCCAGTTCATGAAGAACAACCAGCCGAGCAGTCCGGCGATTGTCAACGTGTCGCGGATCAACGAGGTGATCGCGGTGGTCGCGGCTTCCGCGACCAGTTCGATGTTGTAGGTCAGCTTCGACAACAACTGCGCGACGCCATTGCGGTCGAAGAAAGCCGTTGGCAGCTGAAGGTAACGTGCGAAGACATCCCGCCGAATGGCCTTGATGACGTGGCGGCCGACCCATCCGGGAGCGAATACGGCGAGAAAGTCGCCGATGCCGCGAACAGTGAACAATACGATGATGCCGGCCGGCACCAGCACCAGCACCTGCGGGTCGCGCTCGACAAAGGCGCCATCCAGGAATTTCTTGACCAGCCAGGCCAGCCCGGTATCGACGGATGCAAACAGCACCATGCCGACGACGCCCAGCGCGAACATCGGCCAGTGCGGCCTGGCATAAGCCATGAGCCGCCTGTAGATCCTGAGACCGCTGGTGTTCAGCGGCGGCAGGTCGCGGTCAACCTTCCGTTTGCTGGCTGATGGTTGCAATGTTGACCTGCGTGAAGCCAAGACGCGCCGCCACATCCATCGCGGTCACGACAGATTGATGTGTCGCGCGGGCATCGGCGCGAATCGTCACCGGTTGCCCGGTCTCGCCGCCGGAAACCTTCAACAATGTGGCACGCAAGGTCTCGCGCGAATTGTTGACGAGCGTGCGTTCATTGACGCGGTAGCCGCCCTGGGCCGTGATCGTGATGACGAGGGGGTCCAGCGGCGCGTCCGCCGGTGCGGAATTTGCGTCCGGCAGCTCGACGCGCAGCCGGCCTTCCTTCACGAACGTGGTCGCCAGCATGAAGAAGATAACCAGCAACAACACGACGTCGATCAGCGACGTCATGTTCAGTTCCGGTTCTTCTTTGCGCCTGGAGTCGAGTCTCATGAGGCCGCTTCGCGCCGCCGCTCGTGGGCCTGCGCCTTTGCGCCCATGCGGTCGAAGGCCTGCACCAGCCGGGTCGCCTCCTTTTCCATGTCGATGACCAGGGCGTCCACCTGTCCGCGCAGGTAACGATAGGCGAACAACGCGGGAACCGCGACGATCAAGCCGGCTGCAGTCGTAATCAACGCCTCACCGATACCGCCCGACAGCGCACGCGGGTCTCCGACACCCGCCTCCGTGATCGCATTGAAGGCGGTGATCATCCCGGTCACGGTGCCGAGCAATCCGAGCAGCGGCGACATCGCGGCAATCGTGCCGAGCGTATTCAGAAACCGCTCGAGTTCATGGACCACGTGCCGTCCGGTATCCTCGATGGCCTCTTTCATGATTTCGCGCCCGTGATTGCGGTTCGCAAGCCCCGCAGCGAGTATCCGGCCCAACGGGGAATTGCGCGCGAGCGCCTCGATGTGCCGGTCGTTCAGGGTCCGCGTTTCAACCAGTTTCCACACGCGGTCCGTCAGTTCGCGCGGAATGACGCGCTTGCGCTGCAGTGTCCAGAGACGCTCGACCACGATGGCGATGCCGACCACCGAGCAAAGGATGATCGGCGCCATGACCGGGCCGCCGGCAACGATGATTTCCCACATGCGGCGGCATGATACCGTGACCGCTGTATCGATGCCCTGCCCGTTCAGCGCGATGCGCCCCTTCGCCACCAGCGCCGGGACTCCAGTCGATGCGCCTGGATTTCGATGCCACCCGGCGTCGGCGCAAAATGTACGGTGACGGCGCCGACATCGGCGGTGTTCAGCACAGTCGTGCCGGCGGCGCGCCAGCGCGCGATGACACCCGGATCAGGCAGATTCCAGCGATTGCCGAATCCAGCCGAAACGATTCCAACGCGCGCACCGACTGCGCCAACAAGGCGCGCCCCGGAGGACGTGCGGCTGCCGTGATGCGGCAAGAGCACGACATCCGCGCTCAGCGATTGCGACAGGAGCTCCTCCTCGGCAGCGGCTTCGGGATCCGCCAGCAATAGCGCGCTGCCGCCGGTCCCGGCGATGTGCAGGACACAGGAGTTGTCATTGTCGCTGCCGGGTGTCTCGAGCACGGGATGGAGGACCCGGAATTCAATGCCGTC
Organism: Steroidobacteraceae bacterium; assembly: GCA_016844605.1. Lineage (GTDB taxonomy): Bacteria > Pseudomonadota > Gammaproteobacteria > Steroidobacterales > Steroidobacteraceae > SCUD01. The sequence continues at coordinate 41,309 of JAENJD010000010.1, read as the reverse complement.
CCATCGCCAGTGCTCGCCACGCCGGCAGGTCCTCGAGGGCACCTTTGGCTTGACTCGAGGCCCGACCAGCAGGTCCTTGACGGGCAGCGAATCAAGCAATGCGCCGGTCCCTCCGGTGTGGTCGCCGTCATCGTGGCTCAGCACCAGGCGATCGATGTGACGGATCCCGCGCGCGCGCAGCCAGGGAATCAATGAGACACGCGCCGCCGCCGAGCCGCCGCGCCAACGTGGCCCGGTGTCAAATACGAGCACGTGATCACGGGTCTCGACGACGACTGCGAGCCCCTGCCCCACATCCAGTGTCGTGAGCGCCCACGCTGCTTCCGCGGGTCGCCCCGCGCGCCCAAGCACGATCGCCGCGAGCATCACCGCAGCGGCAGCGCGCAGGCCCCGTATTGGCATCAGTAACGCGTCGCACCGGCGGCAATGACGAGCGCAATCGGCTGCGCCACGGGCCACCAGGTCGCGAATTCCAATCGGCCCGCCGCAATGAACCAAGGCCAGCTTGAATCGAGGAGCGCTGCAAGCGCCTCCCAGATGGCGCTTGCGCTCCCGGGCGACAACGCCGCGAGCATCGTGGCAAGCAGGATGACCGGCAGCAGCACAAGGCTGAAGACGGGGACCGTGATCGCGTTCGCGAGCGGCGCGATCAGCGACAGCCGGCCAAAGGCGATAGCCAGCACCGGTGTCAGCAGCAGGAGGATTGCTGCCTGTGCGCGCAGGAATGCCGTCAGGCGGCCCAGCCACCCGGGCCCGGCGTCGATCAGGGCCAGCAAGGCGGCGGTCGCCACGAATGACAGCCAGAATCCGCTCGAGCTAACGGCGAGCGGGTCAGCGGCAACCAGCAGCAAGGCCGCCAGCGCCAATGTCAGGTGCACCGGCGTGGCGCGCCGCAGCACGCGCTGCCACGCAACGATGACGACCATCACGAGCGTTCGCAATGTGGGCAACGACGCACCGGCAAGCATTGCATAGGCGGCCGTGACAGCAACCACGACCGCCATCTCGACACCGATCCTCCTGCTTTGCAGAATGCCCGGCCGCAGCTGCCAGGCCGAGCGCATCAGCAGCAGGGCGAACAGGGCACAACCGGTCACATGCATGCCGGAGATGGCCATCAGATGCGCAATGCCGGTGGCGGCAAAGGCCTCCCACAACTTGTCGGGCACATTGCCGCGCACGCCGACTGAAAGGCCCTGCAACACTGCTGCCGAGGCATATGAAGCCTGCGATGCGGCGATGTCCGCGGCGATCCGCGCGCGCAGGCGCTGCACCGGGTATTGCCATGGCCGGTCTGCAAGCAGCATCGGCCGGAACCCGCTGACGACGTATCCGGTAGCGCCGAGCCCCTGCCTCAGCAAGTTGAGTTCGCGATCGGGTGTCCCCGGATTGGAGAAGCCGCTGCGGCAGCGCAGGCGTGCCGTCATGCGCCACTGCTGGCCTGGCAGGGGAACTGCGTCGGCCTCGTACCAACTGAGGCGCAACTGCCGCGGCTCTCCTGATCCGGCCGAACTGGAAGCAAGGAAGTCGAAATCGACCCGCCCTACGCGCATCGTTGCCGGGGCGGTCACGACGCCAACGAGATCGATGACCTCGCGATCGCGCATACACGGCCAGTCGTCGGCAAGGATCTGCCTGGCACTGAATGCGGTCCAGGCGAGCCCGAACAACATCGCCGCAATGACCCGCCAACGCGGCCAGACGAGCATTCCTGCCACCGCGGTCGCCACCAGGCCGCCTTGCGTCGGCAGTACGGGAAGGAAATGAACGGCGGCGGCGCCGGCACAGAAGGCCAGCACGAGCCAGGGCATCGCGGATCATCCGTCAGTGGCCAGCGCCGATCTTGGATCGGCGGCGACTACCGCGTGGTGCCGTCAGCCCTCGCGTTCGAGCAGTAATCCGTCTTCCAGGGTCAGCACGCGATCCATGCGCGCAGCGAGCTGGGTGTCATGCGTGACGATGACGAGACTGGTGCCCAGTTCGCGATTCAGCTCCATCATCAGCGCGAATATCTGTCGCGCGTGGGCGCCATCCAGATTGCCCGTCGGTTCGTCGGCAAGGACGATCCGCGGCTGCGTAACCAATGCTCGTGCGACCGCCGCGCGCTGGCGCTCGCCGCCGGACAACTCGGATGGCCTGTGCGTCAGGCGATCCGCGAGCCCGACGCGCGCCAGCAGTGCCCGCGCCTTCTCATTGGCCTCCGCACGCGGCAACCGTCGTATCAGGAGCGGCATCGCGACATTCTCGAGCGCGCTGAACTCCGGCAGCAGGTGGTGAAACTGGTAGACGAATCCCATTGCGACATTGCGGAGCCGGCCGCGCTCAACGTCCGGAAGCGCGGACATCTCGCGGCCGTCGATCAGCACGCGGCCGGAAGTCGGCAGGTCGAGGCCGCCCAGCAACTGCAAAAGCGTTGTCTTGCCAGATCCCGACGCACCGACGACTGCGAGGCGCTCGCCGCGGCGAATCGACGCGTTGACGCCTCGCAGCACGCGAACCGTCGCCGGTCCCTGCCGGAATTCCTTCACCAGGCCCTCGCAGGCGAGCACTACCGAGTCATTCATGCTTGTGTCTCAGACCTCATGACGCAGGGCTTCCGCCGGCTGCGTGCTGGCTGCACGCCACGCCGGGTAAAGGGTTGCCGCAATACCGAGTACCAGTGCGGTCACCGCGATTGCGAGCACATCCCCGGATTGCACGTCCGCGGGCAGTTCCGAGATGAAATAGACCTGCGGATCCACGAGCGTGATGCCGAGCAGCCGCTCGATGCCGCCGACAATTGCCGTGATGTTGTGCGCGATCAAGAGGCCCAGCGCCACGCCCGCGCCGGTCCCCACGACGCCGATTGCGGCGCCCTGCACGACGAATATCGTCAGGATCTCGCGCGGCGTGCCGCCCAGGGTGCGCAGGATCGCGATGTCGGGGCGCTTTTCCTTCACAACCATCACGAGCGTCGCGATGATGTTGAAAGCCGCGACAGCGACGACCAGCAGCAGCACGACGAACATGATCGATTTCGTTACCTGGATCGAGCGGAAGAAATTCGCGTGACGGCGGCTCCAGTCACTGATGAGGAAGCTGCCGCCGAGACCCTCTGCAAGCTCGCGGATCTGCTGGCCCGCGGTTTTGCCATCGGCAAACGCATAGCGCAATCCTGTCACCGAGTCGCCCATGCGATAGAGCCGGCGCGCGTCCTCCAGGTGCAACAGGGCGAGACCGCGGTCGAATTCGTACATGCCGACATCGATCAGCCCTGCCACGGTGAATCGCCGCATGCGCGGCGCGACACCTGCGGGTGTCACATTGCCCTGCGCGATGACGACCAGCACGCTGTCGCCGATTGCTACGCCGAGTTCCGTGGCCAGCGTGTGCCCCAGCAGGATCCGGTAGCCGCCCGGCTTCAGTTCGTCCAGCCCGCCGCCACTGAGGTGCTGGTGCAGGGTCGAAACGGCGCGTTCGTCCGCTGGCTCCACGGCACGCAACTCGACGGCGGCGGACCGGTCGGCTGCGACCAGCATGCCCTGCCCTTCGATGTACGGCGCGATCGCCACGACGCCGGGCCGGCCGGTCGTGCGGCGGCGCAGATCCCGCCAATCGTCGAGCCTGCCGTCCGTGCCTTCAAGCGTCGCATGGGACACCACGCCCAGGATCCTTGCCTGCAGGTCGAGCTCGAATCCATTCATGACCGACAGCACGGCGATCAGCACGGCGACACCGAGCGCGATACCGGCCATCGAGATCCCCGAGATGAATCCGACAAATCGGTTGGCGCGGCGCGCCCGCAGGTAGCGCGCACCGATCCACCAGGCATAAGCGGCAGGAACGAGCGAGCGCTCACTCATAACGAAGCGCCTCCGCGGGCTCGGTCGCAGCCGCACGCCGTGCAGGGTAAATCGTGGAGACCAGCGTCAGCGCAAGCGCCGCCCCGGCGACCAGCGCGACATCGGCAAGACGCAGTTCCGAGGGGATGCGAGTGATGTAATAGACATCGGCATCGAACACCTGGAAGCCGAACAGGCGCTCCAGCACCGGCGTGATGTCGCCTGCGTAGAGCGCGAGCAGGATCCCGAGACCGACACCGGCCAGCGTGCCGATCCATCCAATGACCGTGCCCTGCACGACAAACGCGCCGATGACGCCGGCACGCGACAGGCCCATTGTGCGCAGGATAGCGATGTCACTGCGTTTCTCCGCCACCACCATGACGAGACTCGCCACGATGTTGAACGCTGCGACCGAGACGATCAGCAGCAGGATCACCGTCATCATCGTCTTTTCGAGGCGTATCGCGCGGAAGTAGGCCGCGTGATCGACGGTCCAGTCACGCGCAGGACCCGTGCCGAGGGCGCCTGCAATGGCGGGGGCGAGCCGCGGAGCCTCAAAGGGATCCGCGAAAAACAAGTGCACCCCGGCGGTAGCCGAGGGCCCTGCGAGCGCTGCAACATCCTCGATAGCGGCGAATCCCATCACCGCGTCGTGATCGGCGAGCCCGATCTCGAAGAGGCCAGCCACTTCGAACGCGCCGATGCGCGGCGTGAGGCCTCCATCGGCGTCCATGCGAGGCAACAGCACCGTCACCGTGTCGCCGATGCCCACCTGCAACTGGATCGCGAGGGCGCGGCCGAGTGCGATGCGATTGCTGCCTGCCATGAGCGCATCGAGCGAGCCTTCACGCATCGCGGTGCGCAAATCAGCGTCTGCCGCGTAATCGCGGGCGGCAATGCCACGCAGCGCCACGCCCGCGAGCTGCGGCCCGTCGGATGCCAGCCCCTGCACCTCGATGAATGGCAGGGCCAGGGTGACACCGGGTTGTTTTCGCGCGCGGACAGCGAGGTCCTCAAGCGACCCGACGTCAGCCGACGCTGGCAGGGTCGCATGCGCCGCAAGCGCGAGCAGGCGGCTGCGCAACTCGCCTTCGAATCCATTCATGACCGACAGAATCGTTATCAGGGCGGCGACACCGAGACAGACGCCTGCAAGCGAGACCCAGCTGATGAAGGAGACAAAATACTGGTGCTTGCGGGCGCGCACGTAGCGCAGGCCGAGCCCCAGCGGCAATGGTGTCAGCATCGGTACTTATTGGCCAAATTCGGGATGCCTATCATGGATTTATCTCTGCATTCTCGTCACATTTCCAGCCGGTGCTACACTGCCGGGCGGAGGAATCGCGATGACTATCGTACGCACATTGCTGCTGCTTTCGCTTCTTGCAACTGGCCCCGCCTGGGCGGAGGTGCTCAGCGTGCCGACGGGTGACCCCGCGGCCGCCGCCGAACGCCCGAATCGGGGCAGCACGATGTCCACGGTGCAGGGCCGCTTCGGCGAGCCCGTCACCCGCCACGCGACGGTCGGCCAGCCCCCGATCACGCGCTGGGACTATCCCGGCTTTTCCGTGTACTTCGAGAATGACCGCGTTCTGCACGCCGTTATTTTGAGATAGCAGCCAGACCGGCTGAACTTGCGGCCGGCTCCGGCGCGGGTATCCTGCGCTCCCTGACCCCGCCGGGCACGCCCGGAACGGGGTGTTCTGTCTGCGGGGAGCTTCGTGAGCAAAAACGACGACCGGATCGTGCTGCCGGCAGGCGCAGGAGCCATTCGCTGGGGCGAACTCTATGGCAGCAGCCTGGCCTGGGCGCTGGCCGAAGCCGCGCCAGACTCCGCTCCGGTGCTTGTCGTCGCCCCGACCGGTCGCGAGGCGGACCGTATGCTGGCGGAGCTGGCCTTCTTTGCCGGACCGAGCGCGGTCCTGCTGTCCTTTCCAGACCGCGAAACCCTGCCTTACGACCCCTTCTCGCCCCATCCAGACATCGTTTCAGAGCGCCTGCGGACGCTGGCAGCGCTGCCGGAACTCAAGCGCGGTCTGATCGTCACGACCAAGGCAGCGTTGCTCGACCGGCTGCCGCCGCGACAATTCATCGACGCGCAGGCCTTCGAGCTCAGGACCGGAGAACGCGTTGACCTGGCGCGTTTGCGCGCGCGCCTGGCCGGTGCGGGTTATGCACATGTCACGCAGGTCCTGAGCCCCGGTGAATTCGCCGTGCGCGGATCGGTAATCGATCTCTATGCAGCCGGAGCCGCCCAGCCATTCCGTCTCGACCTGTTCGATGACCAGATCGAGAGCATTCGCTGCTTCGATCCCGTCGACCAGCGCTCGGCTGAACGTCTCGATCTCATCCGCCTGCTGCCGGCACGCGAGTTTCCGACTACGCCTGCGGCGGTGGCCGGATTTCGCAGCCGCTGGCGTGAGCGATTCGAGGGCGACCCGCAGGCCAGTCCGGTCTATCGCGCCGTGACGCAAGGGCTCGCCCCGGCCGGCATCGAGGCCTGGCTGCCGTTTTTCTTCGAAGGAACGGCGACACTCGCCGAGTACCTCCCGCCTGCGACGGTAATTGTCGACACCGCGGACCTCGAGCATGCATTGCCACTCGCCTGGGCCGAAATCGAGGACCGTCACGAACAGAGGCGGCATGATCGCGAGCGGCCCATCCTGCCGCCCGCCGAGGCATTCGCGGCTGCCGACGCAGTCTCAGCCGCTCTCGCGAAGCATGCGCGGGTGCTCGTGACAGCGGTCAAGGCCGAACCGCTTGCAGCCACGCTGCCGATCCGGAATTTTGGGTCGGAACCGCCACCCGAATTGCGCGCCGACCCACGCGCCGCCCTGCCCGCAGCGGTACTTGCGGCGTTCCGCGTGCGCTTTGAAGGGCACGTACTGCTGACTGCCGATTCGGCCGGCCGGCGCGAGTTGCTGCTCGAGATGCTGCGGCGCCAGGACCTGCAGGCTGTCGAGGTTTCCGATTGGGTCGCATTCACCGCCGGTGGCCAGTCCTTGGCCGTCGCTGTCGCGCCGGACGTGCGCGGGCTGGTACTTCCCGGCCGGCGTCTCGCGCTGGTCGCGGAAGACCAGTTGTTTGGCGAGCGCGCGCGCCAGGAGCGGCGGCGGCGGCGTGCGGACCGCGATCCCGAGGCCATCCTCCGTGAGCTTGCCGCGCTCTCGCCTGGCGCGCCGGTCGTCCATGAGGAATACGGCGTCGGCCGCTACCGCGGCTTGCGCGTCATGCAGGTCGACGGAAACCCGGCCGAATTCCTGGTCGTCGAGTATTTCGGCGGCGACCTCTTGTACGTCCCGGTGCATGCGCTTGACCGCGTGACGCGCTATACGGGCGGCGCAGCCGAAGCGGCGCCCTGGCACAAACTCGGAACCGAGCAATGGGCCAGGGCACGCCGCCGGGCGGCCGAGCGCCTGCGCGATGTCGCCGCCGAGCTCCTGGATCTCTACTCGCGTCGTGCGGCCCGGCAGGGGCGCGCGATCGAATTTGACGAAGGCGCTTATCGCGCGTTCGAGGCGGGGTTTCCATTCGAGGAAACCGTAGACCAGCGGGACGCGATCGACGCGGTACTCGCCGACATGCGGTCGGGAAAGCCCATGGATCGGGTCATCTGCGGCGATGTCGGATTCGGCAAGACCGAAGTTGCCTTGCGCGCGAGCTTCGCGGCGGTCCAGGGCGGCAGGCAGGTCGCCGTGCTGGTTCCGACCACGCTGCTCGCCCAGCAGCATGTGCAGACATTCGCCGACCGTTTCGCGGACTGGCCGATCAAGGTTGAGAATCTCTCACGCTTTCGCACCGCTGTGGAACAGCGCGAGGTCATCGCGGGACTGGCATCGGGCAGCGTGGACGTCGTCATCGGCACGCATCGACTGTTGCAGCGCGATGTCCTGTTCCGGGATCTGGGGCTCGTCGTCGTCGATGAGGAGCATCGCTTCGGCGTCGGACACAAGGAACGCCTGAAACAGATGCGCGCCGATGTGGACATGCTGACACTGACGGCAACGCCGATCCCGCGCACGCTGAACATGGCCCTCGGCGGACTGCGCGAGCTTTCCCTGATGACGACACCGCCGGCCGAAAGAATGGCGATCGAGACATTCGTCTGTGAGTGGAGCGATGGCCTCGTGCGGGAAGCCTGCCTGCGCGAGATCCGCCGCGGCGGTCAGGTCTATGTCGTGCACAACACGATCGAGGACATTGAGCTGTTTGCGGAGCGCCTGCGCCGGCTCGTGCCGGAAGCCACGGTCCGCGTCGGTCACGGCCGCATGCGTGAGCGCGATCTCGAAAGGCTGATGCTCGATTTCTATCACCGCCGCTTCGAAATACTTGTTTGCACGACGATCATCGAATCCGGGATCGATGTTCCGACCGCCAATACGATCCTGATCGACGGAGCGCAACGTTTCGGCCTCGCACAACTGCACCAGCTGCGCGGGCGCGTCGGTCGGTCACACCATCGTGCCTGGGCCTACCTGATGGCGCCGCCCAAGGCGTCACTTCCGGCGGACTCCGCCAAGCGCCTCGAAGCCATCGAAGCGTTGGAGGACCTCGGCGCGGGATTCACCCTGGCAACGCAGGATCTGGAGATCCGCGGCGCCGGTGAGCTGCTCGGCGAGGAACAAAGCGGCCAGATCCAGGAGATCGGCATCGGCCTTTATCTCGAGCTGCTGGAGCGCGCCGTGCAGGCCCTGCGGGCAGGCCGCGAACCCGACCTGGAACGCCCATTGCACTCGGGACCGGAAGTCGACCTGCAGCTTCCTGCGCTCCTGCCGGAGGACTACATGCCGGACGTGCACCTGCGCCTGCAGCTTTACAAGCGCATGGCGAGCGCCCCCGATGTCGCACAGCTCGAAGACCTGCAGGTGGAAATGATCGACCGGTTCGGGCCGTTGCCCCCACCCGCCCAGATGATGTTCCGGGTGCACCGGCTCAAGCTGCGTGCGGCAGGCCTGGGCATCCGCCGTCTTGAAATCGGTGCGACGGCCGGTGTCGTCGAATTCGAAAGCGAGCATCGCGTCGATCCCGCACAGGTCATCCGGCTGGTGCAAGTGAGCGGCGGGAAATTCCGGCTCGACGGCTCGCACCGCCTGCGCATCAAGCTGCCAAACGCCGATGGCCCGACGCGCCTGAAGGTCGCTGACGAACTGCTTTTGACGCTCGGAGCCTGATCCAGCGTTCAGCGTGCGACTTTCCGGTCAGACGTTTCGCTCGCCTTCGAGATGAAGCTCGGGCCGTTCGAGGCAGCGTTGCGCCGCCGTGACGCCCTCCTGCCAACGCGGGTCGGATTTCAAGGCCTGCAATTCCAGCCCATCACGGCCATGCAGGCGCGCGAGACGCAGGCCGCCGACCGGATCGATCGTATGCTTCATCGCGCCGAGCAGCTGAAGTACGGCGGCGCGATCATTGCAGACCGGCAGCACGTCGCAGCCGGCTGCGCGTGCCTGCGCGGCACGCGCGGTGATATCGCCGAATGCCGCCGCGCCGCCCATCGAGAGATCATCTGCGAAGACCGCGCCCTGAAATCCAAGCTCGCCACGCAGGACGCCACGGATCCAGTGTGGCGACAGGCTCGCGGGCATGGCATCCACTTCGGGGAAAACGACATGCGCCACCATGACAGATAACAGGCCATTGGCGATCAGCCGGCGATACGGGAGCAGGTCAGCGCCGATGTCGGTCCAGTCGCGCCGGTCAACGGGCAGCGATACGTGGGAGTCGGCGGCCACCGCACCGTGGCCCGGAAAATGCTTGGCGGTCGCCGCCATCCCCGCTTCCCGCATGCCGAGCATGTAGGCGACACCGAGTTCACCGACGGCTGCCGCGTCCACATGCAGGGCGCGATCGCCGATCGCCTGGCTGACGCCGTAGTCGAGATCCACGCAGGGGGCAAATGACATGTCGATGCCGACCGCGCGCAACTCTGCCGCCATCAGCCACCCAAGCCGCCGCGCCAGCGCAAGCCCCTCGCCCCGTTCGCCGCTGTGGCGGCGCCCGACCGCACGCATGGAGGGCAATCGCGTGAATCCCTCCTTGAATCGCTGCACACGGCCGCCCTCCTGATCCACTGCAACCAGCAGTGCCGGTGAGCGGATTGCATGAACTTCCGCGACGAGGCGCGCGAGCTGGCCAGGATTGTCATAGTTGCGGCTGAACAGGATCACGCTGCCGACCAGCGGATGACCGAGCAGTTCGCGCTCGTCCGGTTCGAGCGCAATGCCCTTCAGGTCCACCATCACCGGACCGAGCGTCATGCCCTTGCTCCCGCCATTCGCCCGGCATCGGCGGGCTCGAACAAGGCGATGGATTCGACATGCGACGTGTGCGGAAACATGTCCATGATGCCGGCCGCGACGAGATTGTAGCCATGCTGCTGCACGAGGATTCCCGCATCGCGGGCGAGTGTCCCCGCGTGGCAGGAAATGTACACGATGCGCCTGGGCCTGCTTGCCACCAGCACCGGCAGTACCTCGCGGGCACCCGCGCGCGGAGGATCGAGCAGCACCAGGTCGTAGTTGCGTCCGGCCCAAGGCGAATGCGATACGTCGGCGAAAAGATCAGCCGCATGAAACTCCGCGTTGTCGATGCCATTCTGCAGGGCATTCTCCCGGGCACGCGCGACCAGGCCTGCATCACCTTCGACGCCGGTGACGCGGGCCACGCGACGGGCCAGCGGCAGGCTGAAATTCCCCAGCCCGCAAAAAAGGTCCAGCGCCTTGTCATCCGCACGGGGCGACAACAGCTCGAGCGTGCGCTCGATCATCTGGCGATTCAGTCCGGCATTCACCTGGATGAAGTCGGTCGGCGCAAAGCCGATGCCTGCCGGCATGTCGGGCAGTCCGTATCGGAGCGCAGTTGCCGGCGGTGTGAGTGGCACGACCGTGTCGAGGCCGCCGGGCTGCAGGTGCAACTCGACTGCGCGCCGCGACTGGAATTCCCGGAGTCTCGCGAGATCGGCCTCATTCGGCGGATCCAGCACACGCAGCACGAGCACAGTCGCATTGTCGCCGGCCGCGACTTCAATCTGCGGCACACGGTCGCGGATGCTCAACTCGCCGATCAGGCCCGCGAGTTCCGCGATCAGGCCGCCCACCGGCTCGACCAGGACCTCGCAGTGCTCGAGATCCGCGAGGTAGGGGCTGCCGCGCTCGCGAAATCCGACCAGCACCCTGCCTTTGGCAACGACGTACTTGCACCCCAGGCGCGCGCGGCGCCGGTAGGACCAGACCGGGCCTGCCAGCGGCGGCAACCAGGTAGCGGGGCGCACGCCCCCGATGCGCTCGAGTTCCTCCGCCACCTGACTGCCTTTGGCGACGAGTTGTGCGTCGTGTGCGAGATGCTGCAGTGAGCAACCGCCGCACAGACCGAAATGCCGGCAGCGCGGGGTAACGCGATCCGGCGAGGCCCGCAACAACTCCACCATGACGGCTTCGTCATGCCGCCGGCGCCGGTGGGTCCGCCGCAGGCGCACCTGCTCGCCGGGCAATGCGCCCTCGACGAAGACCGCCTTGCCGTCGATCCGCGCCACGCCGCGCCCCTCATGATCGAGCGAGCTGATCTCGGCCGTCTCCGGCTCCTGCGCAGGATTCAACGGGGCTTCCAGGCTGCCTCGAACGCGCGCCAATGCGTTTCCTTGCGCTCGCCGAGCCAGGAGCGCACCCGCGCAAGCTCGCTGTCATGCATCGCCGGTGTCAGCCGCCCGCGGATCAGCTCGAATCGCAGGAAAATGAGATAGGTGTTCAACACATCCGTTTCGCAGTAGTCGCGGATCTCGGCCAGGCGCCCTTCCCGCCATGCGTCCCAGACCTTGTCGCCGCCCATGCCAAGCTTTCCGGGCAGCGCCAGGAGCCCTGCGACATGATCGAGGCTTGCGCGCCCGCGCGGCTGGTATCCGGACAGCACATCCATCAGGTCGGTGTGCCGCGTGTGATAGCGGCTCAGGTAGTTGTTCCAGCGGAAGTCGCGGTCAAGCTCGCCGGTGTCCCAGTAGGTTGGCGCGGCGACCCCGTGTTTCAGCATCCGGTAGTGAAGCACCGGCAGGTCGAAACCGGAGCCATTCCAGGAAACGAGCGTGGGCCGCAGTTTTTCCAGACCTCCGAAGAACCGGCGGATCAGGTCGTCCTCGGTGCTCTCGGGACTGCCGATACTCCACACCTGCAGCTCGTCCCCGGTCCGCAGCGCCGCCGAAATCGCGACGACCCGGTGCTGCTCGAAGGGCAGGAATGACGACCCGGTCTCCTCGGCTCGCCGCGTGAACATCGCCTCGGCAACTGCCGCGTCGTCGAGGTCGGCAAGTCCCGGCATGCGACGGCCGATTTCGACATCGGGAATCGTCTCGATGTCGAAAACCAGGCAATTGAGTGATGCGCTCACGATTTCCTCATCATCACGGCGACTGCAATCACCAGACCCGCTTCATCCGTCAGGCTGACGTGACCCTCACCCGCGCCGAGCTTGTCGGCGACCGCGCGACCGCGCGCCGAAAACAGGACCTCCGGACGACCCCAGGCATTGGCGAGGAAACCGACATCCCTGATCCAGACGCCGTGGCCGAACCCGGTGCCGAGCGCCTTGACGATCGCTTCCTTGGCTGCGAAGCGCATCGCCAGGAAACGGACCGCCCTGCGACTTGCATCGAACACGGCACGTTCCTCCGGCAGCAGCAGCCGCTCGACGAAATGTGCACCAAAGCGTTCGTAAGCGGCAGCGATGCGCTCGATCCGCACCACGTCCGTGCCGATGCCGAAGATCATGCGCCGCGCGCTTCGCGCATCAGCCGCTTCATCTCCGCAACCGCCGGTCCGAGACCGGTCATCACTGCGCGGGCAATGATGGCGTGGCCGATATTGAGTTCCGCGAGTTCCGGGATCGCCGCCACGGGCTGCACATTCTGGTAATCGAGCCCATGCCCGGCATGCGCGATGAGACCGCTGACGGTGGCATGCCGCGCTGCCTCGCGCAGACGTGCAAGTTCACGTGCCCGCTCCGGTCCACGCGCCTCCGCATAGCTTCCGGTATGCAACTCGACGACCGATGCGCCGCTCTGCACCGCTGCGTCCACCTGGACGAGATCGGGGTCGATGAACAGTGCCGCGCGGATCCCGGCCGTGCGCAGGCGCGTGCAGGCCGCTGTTATCGCGGCCACCTGGCCGACGATATCGAGACCGCCCTCGGTCGTCAGTTCGCTGCGCCGTTCCGGCACCAGGCACACGTCGGTCGGCAGGACCCGTATTGCGATATCGAGCATCTCCGCGGTGGCTGCAATCTCCAGGTTCATGTGCGTCTGCAGTGCGTTGCGCATGGCCTGTACGTCGCGGTCCTGGATGTGGCGTCGATCCTCCCGCAGGTGCAGCGTGATGCTGTCGGCCCCCGACTGTTCGGCTGTCAATGCCGCCTGCATCGGATCGGGCGAGCGCCCGCCACGGGCCTGCCGCAGCGTTGCCACATGATCAATATTGACGCCGAGATCGATGGTCGTCGGGCTCACGCGTTTTGCTCCAGCTGGCGCAATGCCAGCATCACTTCGCGGCTGTGCAGGCCGCGCCCCTCGAGGCAGTGGCCGATCGCGGCCCGCAGGATCCGCCTGGCGGCAGCAAGCGCGGCCGGCTCGCCGAATTCGCCGCAGGACACCGCCAGCATTTCGCGGCCCCGGATTGCATCCGGGTCGCCGGTGGCGTCGCGCACTGCCAGCACGCCACGGCCCGGCAGGAAATGATAGTACCGATCCGGCTCCAATGGCTCGCCACTCGCCGCTTCGCGCGCCAATTCGAGACCGTAACCCAGTTCTTCGAGCAGTATCAGTTCAAAGACTCGCAGCGGCCGGTGGTCAGCCGCACCCGCCAGCCGGCCGATCGCATCCGCGTAGGCGTCGAAGACTCGCTCATGCCGATCCTCGCGCGGCAGCAGGCGTAGCAGCAGCTCATTGAGATAGAAGCCGCTCATCAATTGCGCCGGCGGCAGCGGGCGGAGTGCACCGCCGATCTCAGCCCCGGTCAGCGTCCCGCCATCCGCCCGGCCGGACCATGAAACGAGCAGCGGTATGAATGGCTGCAGCACGCCACGCAGCGCCGAACCCGGACGGCGCGCGCCGCGTGCGAACAGTGTCACGCGACCGTGGCTCCTGGTCATCAACTCGAGGATCCTGCTGGTGTCACTCCAGGGCCGGTGATGCAGCAGGTAGGCCGGCTCAAGCAGCACGCGTCGCGGTGCGCTCATGCGGAATCATGGCCAAGCCGGCGAAGCATACCGGCATCGTCGGTCCAGTCTTCACGGAGCTTGACCCAGGTCGAAAGGTGCACGCGCCGGCCGAGCAATTCATTCAATTCCAGTCGCGCGGCGCGCCCGATGGCCTTGAGGCCCTCGCCCTTGGACCCGATGACGATTTTCCTTTGCCCCTCACGCTCGACCCAGATGATGGCGTCGATCTCGACCCGCCCGTCCGGCGTTTCCTGGAAGCGTTCTATCTCGACCGCTATGCCGTAGGGAAGTTCGTCATGCAGCGCCAGCATCAGTTTCTCGCGCACGACTTCCGCGGCCATGAACCGCTCATTGCGATCCGTCACCTGGTCTTCCGGATACATCGGCGACGCCACCGGCAGCAGTGCGACGACCGCGTCCACGAGCCGCATAAGGTTCTCGCCACGCAATGCCGAGACCGGCACGATTGCCGCGAATGGATGCCGGCCCGAAAGTGACTCGAGGTAAGGCAGCAGGCGCGCCTTCGGTCGCACGCGATCAATCTTGTTGACTGCAACGACAATCGGCGCGCCGGCGGACACCAGCTGCGCAAGCACGTTATCGTCCTCGGCGGTCCATCGTGTTGCCGCCGTGATCAGGATCGCTGCGTCCGCCGTCGCAATGGCGGCGACCGCCTCACGGTGCATCGCCTGGTTCAGGCGCCTTCCGGCGGGCGCGCCGAATCCCGGCGTGTCCTGCAGGATCAGCTGGAATTCCGGCCGCGTCAGCACGCCGGCGATGCGCTGGCGCGTAGTCTGGGCCTTGGGCGTGACGATGCTGAGTTTCTGGCCGATCAGCGCGTTCAGGAGCGTCGACTTGCCGACATTTGGCCGGCCGGCCAGCACGACCGTGCCGCAACGGTGGCCGGGCACTGCGCTCATCGCCGCGCCTGCAATGCCGGATTCTCGAGAACCAGCGACGCTGCCTCCTGTTCTGCGCGCCGGCGGCTGCTGCCCTCCGCCTCGGCCGCGATCGAGAGCTCGCTGACATCGCAGCGAACGCGGAAGAGCTGCTCATGCGGCTCCCCGGAGATCTCCAGCACCTGGTAGTCCGGCAAGTCGAGACCGCGACCCTGCAACCACTCCTGCAGACGCGTCTTGGGGTCCTTCAGTTCGGAGGCCCCCGGCAACCCGTCAAGGCGCCGTTGCAAAAGGCGCACGGCAACGGCACGCGCCGCATCGAGTCCCCGGTCGAGATAGACGGCGCCGACCAGCGCCTCGAGCGCGTCCGCCAGGATCGAGGCGCGCCACTGGCCACCCGACTTGAGTTCCCCTTCGCCAAGGCGCAGATGCGCACCGAGGCCAAGCTCGAGCGCGATCGCCCCAAGTGCATCGCCGCTGACAAGACTGGCGCGATAACGCGAAAGCTCGCCTTCGCTTGCTTCAGGGTGGGCTTCGAACAGCATTTCGGCGACGACAAAGGAGAGCACTGCGTCGCCGAGGAATTCCAGCCGTTCGTTATTGGCAGGCCCGACGCTGCGGTGCGTCAGGGCCTGAACCATCAGCCTGGTGTCGGCGAAACTGCAGCCCAGGCGTTCTTGCAGCCAGCCCGCGGGATCCACGCCTCGCCCGCAGCGCGGCTCAGCGCGCAGCGACCTCGACGGTCTTGTCAAACGTCAGCAGGAACGAAATGTTTGAAACGAGCGGCACGGTATCCTCATAGTTGGCGCGCAGGGTGAATGATCCGCCTTCCTTCTTGATCTCGATGTCATTCGAGTCGATGGCCGTCACCATCTCGATGTCGAAGTGGCGCTCGATGGCCTTGCGCAGCATGAACTCGGTCGAGCCCGGATTTGACTCGAATTCATCGCGGACTTTTTCGAGTGTCGCCGCAACGCGTACGTATTCGAGATACTTGGGCACCAGCCTGATGCCGGCGTAGACCCAGGCGCCGACCACGATGATGATCAAGAGGATGCCGAGGAATGTCATGCCCCGCTGTCTGTCCTGCATATCCCGCCTCCTTACCGAATTCCGGTTCCCATGCGTTCCCAGAGCAGGATCGAGCCTGGCTCGGGGTTGAATGACAGCCAGATCGCCTCCGCCTTGCCGATGACATTCTCTTGCGGCACAAAGCCGACATCGGAAAAACGGCTGTCACGGCTGTTGTTGCGATTATCACCCATCATGAAGAAATGGCCTTCCGGCACGCGCCACTCCCCTTCCATTCCGGGTCGTACCGGGTCCAGCATGATGGCGTGCCTTGCGCCGTCAAACTGCTCCTCGCCCACCCGCGAGAACGGATACTGCTCGTTCTTGGGTCCGGAATACAACTCGCCGGGCGTAATCCGCAATGGCGTACCGTTCACGTAGATCTGCGTGCCGGTCACGCGAATCATGTCGCCGGGCAGGCCCACAAGTCTCTTGATGAGCACCAGTGACCGATCGGTGGGCTTGCGGAATACCATCACGTCACCACGTACCGGCGCGCCGATGCTGAGCATTTTCCAGTTGGCGACCGGGAGACGCAGGCCATAGCGCCACTTGTTGACGAAAATGAAATCGCCCTGGACCAATGTCGGCATCATGGAGTCCGACGGGATCCGGAATGGCTCGTACAGGAACGAGCGGAGCACCAGCACGATCACGATTACCGGAAAGAACGAGCGCGAGTAATCGACCAGCAGCGGTTCCTTTGCATGCCCGCGCGCGGCGCGGAGCGGCGCGAAGATCCAGCGATCCACACCCCAGACAAGGCCGGTGACCAACGCCAGCGCCACCAGCAGGAACGAAAAATCGAACACCATCGTCACTCTCCGCGATTTACTTCTTGCTGACTTGCAGCACCGCCAGGAATGCTTCCTGCGGGATTTCGACTGTGCCGAGCTGCTTCATGCGCTTCTTGCCCGCCTTCTGCTTTTCGAGAAGCTTGCGCTTGCGCGTCACGTCGCCGCCATAGCACTTGGCCAGCACATTCTTGCGCAATGCCTTGACCGATGCGCGGGCGATGACCTGGCCGCCGATCGCCGCCTGGATCGCGACTTCGAACATCTGGCGCGGAATCAGTTCCTGCATCTTGTCCACAAGCTCGCGACCGCGATGATAGGCGCTCTCGCGATGCACGATCATCGACAGTGCGTCCACGCGGTCCCCGTTGATCAGCAGGTCCAGCCTGGCGAGTGGCGCGGCCTGGAAATGGCTGAACTCATAGTCGAATGATGCATAGCCGCGGCTACACGACTTGAGCCGGTCGAAGAAATCCAGGACGACCTCCGCCAGTGGCAATTCGTACTGCAGTGACATCTGTGTGCCGAGCTGCAGCATCTTCTTCTGGGTACCGCGTTTCTCCTGGCACAACTTGATGACCGGGCCGACGTGCTCCGGCGGCACCAGGATATTTGCCAGGATGATCGGCTCGCGCAGCTCGATGATTGAGGCCGGCAGCTTCGACGGATTGTCCACCAGGCTTACCTTGCCGCCCGGCTCGAGGACTTCATAGATGACGGTCGGTGCGCTGGTAACCAGGGCGAGGCCGTATTCCCGCTCGAGACGCTCCTGCACGATGTCCATGTGCAGCAGGCCGAGAAAGCCGCAGCGAAAACCGAAGCCGAGCGCCGTGGATACCTCCGGCTCGTAGTGCAGCGAGGAGTCATTCAGCTTGAGTTTCTGCAGGGCGTCGCGAAATGCCTCGTACTGATCGCTCTGGATCGGGAACACGCCCGCGAATACGCGTGGCTGCACGGTTTTGAATCCGGGTAGTGCTTTATGGCAGGGCCGCGATTCATGGGTGATCGTGTCGCCGACCGGCGCGCCGTCGATTTCCTTGATTCCCGCAACCACCCAGCCGACCTCGCCAGTCTCGAGTGCTTCCGTCTCGATGCGCTTCGGCGTAAAGCGGCCGACCTGATCGACCTGCCAGCTGCGGCCCGTGGACATGATGCGGATCCGGTCGTTGCGCTTGATGGCGCCATTGACGACCCGGACCAGCGACACGACACCGACGTAGTTGTCGAACCACGAGTCCACAATCAACGCCTGCAAGGGCGCGCCGGCATCGCCGCGCGGCGGCGGAATGCGCCGTACCAGTTCCTCCAGCAGCAGGTCGACATTTTCGCCGGTCTTCGCGCTCACCCGCAGCGCATCGCGGGCTTCGATACCGATGATCTCCTCGATCTCCTTGATCACGCGCTCGGGGTCCGCCGAGGGCAGGTCGATCTTGTTGATTACCGGTAGCACCTCGAGGCCCTGCTCGAGTGCCGTGTAGCAGTTGGCGACGCTTTGCGCCTCGACGCCCTGCGCGGCATCGACCACGAGCAGCGCACCCTCGCAGGCGGCAAGCGAACGCGACACCTCATACGAAAAATCAACGTGGCCCGGCGTGTCGATGAAGTTGAGCTGGTATTCCACGCCATCGACGGCGCGATAGCGGAGCATGACTGACTGTGCCTTGATCGTGATCCCGCGCTCGCGCTCGAGGTCCATCGAATCGAGCACCTGTTCCTGCATCTCGCGCGCTTCCAGGCCTCCACAGACCTGGATCAGCCTGTCGGCCAGCGTGGACTTGCCATGATCGACGTGCGCGATGATGGAGAAATTGCGGATCTGCTGCATCAAGGGGACCGGCCGCTCTGTTGCCGGACAAGCGGTCCGGGGAATTTTTGATTATAGCAGTGCGCGGTGGCGGGGCCGCTCAGCGCGCGAGCAATCGCGCGACCGCCGCGGTGTCGAGCTGGCCATGGCAAACCAGACTGCCATCCACGGTGAGCACCGGAATCTTCGGGCCGAAACGCCGGCGTGTCAGCGGATCCGCATCGACGTCGCGAATGTCAACGCACTCCGCGAATGGCGCGAGCTGACGCATCAGCTTGGCGATGAAATCGTCGCATAGCGGGCAATCCTCGCGGCTGTAGACTACAAACCGCGGCCCTGGAATTGCGGCAGGCGGGTCGCTCAGCGGCCGGGATCCGGTGCCGTGGGCGTCAGACCGGTGGCGATGTATTTCAACGTGTCCGGCGGCACTTCGCCGACCACCGTGACCTGATGACCCTGGACAATCGTCGAGAATGCCGACGCAACGCCGGAACGCCCGGATCCAGTGACCGGCGCCGCGCCTGGTGCCGGCGTCTCGATGAACACCGATACCGAGGCAAGACCGTCGGAAAAGACCAGATGGCTGACTGGCGAGCTGGTGCCAGCCATGGCCTGCAGCCCGCTGACCGACAGGCGAAATCCGGGGGGCATCTGCGCCGCGTGCCAGGCGGGTGCTACATCCGTCGACTGCGACGCCTGGCGAACCCAGCGCAGCTTGGAGCGGTCGAGTCTGGGTTCGAAAGCCGCATCCGCAATCGCATCGTCGAGTTCGAGTCGCGTGAAGCGCACTCGCTCGATGACGCGGCTGGCGGCGTCCGACAATTCGCTTCGTACCGGCATATGGGTCGCTTCATCGATCCACAGGCGATAGCCGAATCGGTAGCCGTCCCGCGGCCGCACCACGACGACTGCCGCGGGACCGAGTAGCGCGGCTTCGCGTCCGACGTAACTGACTTCATACCAGGGACGGAATTCACCGCCAAACTGAGGCAGGGCTCCCATCAGGTCACTGCCAGCCGGTCGCCGCTCGATGATCGCGAGCTTCTGGTCGGGGAGATAGACGACGATCTCGTCGCCGTCCCGGATCAATTCGCGCCCGTTGCCGGACAGTGAAACCAGGCGCTCCGCGACGACGCCGTCACGGACCCGGTGCACGATGCGCAGACTCTCCGCGCGCCCGGCTGACTCGCAGACAAACTCGCCGGCATAACTGGTGCCGGCAAGCGCGCCGGCCATTCGATCGAGCCATTCCTGGCCCTCGTCCGCCGCGGCGGGCAACGCGACAAAGAGCGCGATCGACGTCAATGCGCGAGAAATGTTCACTGGGCGGCCTGGGCACTCTCTGGTGCCTGCGTGTCGCTCCCTGCCATTTCCCGGGGGGGCAATTCCTGAGGCGCCGCGATCAGGCCGGTCACGACACTGCTGCGGACCAACGGCGAGGCATAGCTGCTATGCGCCACGAGATAGTTGGCGAACTGTGCCGCAGGCAGGCTGCCCGGCCCATCGGCTGCGGCAGGCGTCGTGTATGTGCGGGAAGGCGTCTCAGCCGGATCCGCGGCAACCATCACAGGCTCGACAGGCGCATCCGCGACCTGTGCCAGGACCGGCTCGGGTCGCAAGGGTTGCTCCGTATCGAAGCGCTGCATCAGCAAGAGCGCGAGCGCCGCGACACCCGCGGCCACTGCGAGACCCGTCAGCGGCCGCATGAGCGCCGCAGAGCGGAACCTGGCGGCCGCCATGCGGCCGGCCGGTTCACGCGCGATGGCAGCACTGACGCGCGCGGCCACCTGGCGCGCAGCGGGCACGTCGCCATCGCTGCGCATCACTGCGCCGATCAGCGAGTAACGCGACAGCGCCGCGCGCAGGTCGTCGTCGCGCTCCAGCCGCTTCAGCAAAAGCGCCGATTCCGGCTCCGGCAGTTCGCCGTCCAGAAACGCCGAAAGTTGTTCCTTGATGCGTTCAGTCATTCAGGAATCTCCGATCCGGCCCAGACCGCCGTCGAATACCTCGCGCAAGCTGCGATCGATCGCTTCGCGTGCCCTGAAGATTCTCGAGCGCACGGTTCCGACTGGGCATTCCATCGTCTTTGCAATGTCCTCGTAGCTCAGGCCCTCGAGTTCGCGCAGCACGATTGCGAGTCGCAGATCGTCCGGTAGTGCCTCGATGGCTTCATTGACAGTCCGGCGGATCTCCTCGGTCAGCGCAAGTGCCTCCGGCGTCTCCGCATCCGCCAGCCGGGCATGAACCTGGGCCTGCGATCCGTCCTGCGGATCAAGGTCGTAGGAAATCGGCCGGCGCCGGTTCGCAACCAGTGCGTTCTTGGCCGTATTGATCGCGATCCGGTACAGCCAAGTGTAGAAAGCACTGTCGCCGCGAAACGCCGGCAATGCGCGATAAGCCTTGATGAAGGCTTCCTGCGCGATGTCCTCGGCGTCCGCCGGATTGCGCACGTAACGTTGCACCAGCTTCAGTACCTTGTGCTGATACTTCAGCACGAGCGCATCGAAGGCCGACTTGTCGCCCTTCTGCACCCGACGGACAAGCGCAATATCGCCTGCTTCAGCCCGCATTGGCTCGACGATCAGCGCTGTCCCTACTGCCGTCACGCCGGGTATGACCGGCAGGCCCCCCATTAGTTCGACGGGGCCAGCGGTGGCAGCGCCTATTGCCTCCTTGATGTGATCCAGACTGAGGATTCTATCAAGCCAGGCGCAGCCGGGCTTTCAGGTGACGGAATTGACCGGAATCCATCGCCCGGCGCGTCAGCAGCCACCCCACGCGCCCGGGCCCCGCCACCAGGTCGAGCACGATCAGCCCGGCATAAACCCGGGTTCCACTGCCAACCCGGGCGGGCCATGCGCAGGCATCACCGGCATACCGCACCCGCCAGTCAGCCCCACGGACGGCGAGACCCTGGAGGCGGCAATGGAGACCCGGAAGGCGCGCGAGCGTCGCGGCGAAGGAAGCGAGCGCGAACACCGACAATGGGACTGCGAGCCAGCCCGGGCAGCGACTGGCCCAGGGCAACGCGGCAGCCGAGACATGCAGCAACAAGGCGGCTGCAGCCAGCCGCGGCTCCGGCCGTGGCTCACATTCGACGGGAAACGATGTCATCGAGCAGTGTCGCGATCGGCTGATCGTCAGGGCGGTGACCGTGCAACAACCAGTCGGCGAGCTGCGGATCGGGCTCCTCCAGGATGCGCAGGAATGCGGCACGGCTGTCTGCGCCGGCCGCTTCCCAGCTGCGATCGAGCCAGCGGCTTAGCAGCAGGTCGAGCTCCCGCATGCCACGACGGCATCGCCACCGCAGGTCACCCGGGGTGACTTCCGGCACGCCGGCGTCAATCGTCACGACTGGCCAGCCTGCGCTTGATGTCGGCGATTGCCCGCGCGGGATTGAGGTCCTTGGGACAGGCCTCGACGCAATTCATGATCGTGTGGCAGCGGTAGAGCCGGAATGAATCCTGCAGCTGATCGAGCCGCTCGCCCCCGGTTTCATCGCGCGTATCCACGATCCAGCGGTAGGCAGCGAGCAAGGCCGCGGGACCCAGGTAGCGGTCGCTGTTCCACCAGTAGCTCGGACAGCTGGTCGAGCAGCAGGCGCAGAGGATGCAGGCTGATGGCCGGTCGACGAGTTCCTGGTCGCGCGGCGACTGTGTCCGCTCGCGCCCGGCGGGCGCAGGCTCGCGGGTCTGCAGCCACGGTTTCACCGAGGCGTACTGCTCATAAAAAAGCGTCAGGTCCGGCACCAGGTCCTTGATGACCGGCAGGTGAGGCAACGGAAAGATCCGGCACTCCGCGCCCTTCGGTTCGATCGGGCAGGTGCAGGCGAGCGTATTGAGCCCGTCGATATTCATCGCGCAGGAACCGCAGATCCCTTCGCGGCATGAACGCCGGAATGTCAGTGTCGAATCGATCTCATTCTTGATCTTGATGAGTGCGTCGAGAACCATCGGCCCGCAGCGGTCGAGATCGACATCGAAAGTGTCGACACAAGGCGGCCGGCCGGAATCGGGATCGAAGCGATAGATGCGGAATCGGCGAACGCGCTTCGCTGCCGGCGGCGCCGGGAAATGGCGGCCGGGCTGATCCTTGTAGCGGGATTTCGCGGGCAACACGAACTGAACCATCCGGCGTGCTCCAATATTTCCTTAGTAGGTCCTGGCGCGCGGCGGTATCGCGTCCACGTCGCCAGTCAGTGTGTTCAGGTGCACCGGGCGATAGTCAAATCGCACCGCACCATCGTCTGTGACCCATGCAAGGGAGTGCTTCAACCAATTGGCGTCGTCGCGCTTGGGGAAATCCTCCCGGGCATGCGCGCCGCGGCTTTCGGTCCGATTCCCCGCCGAGTGGATTGTCGCCACGGCCTGCCGCAGGAGGTTGTCCAGCTCGAGCGCCTCGATCAGGTCGGTGTTGAATACGAGTGAGCGGTCGGAAATACGCAGTTCTGAGAATGACTCGAAGGTCTGCGCAAGGCGTCTGCAGCCATCGGCAAGGCTGCTGCCGCTGCGGAAGACGGCGGCGTCAAGCTGCATGCCGCGCTGCATCTCCTCCCGGATTGCAGCGGTCGGCCGGCTGCCACCGGCATGGCGGACGCGATCGAAGCGCGCAAGCACCGGATCTGTCGCCTGGGCCGCAGGCATGCCGCGAGTCACTCCCGGTTTCAGGATGGCCGAGCAACGCGCGGCCGCCGCCCGCCCAAAGACGACCAGATCCAGCAGCGAGTTCGAGCCAAGCCGGTTTGCACCGTGCACCGAGACGCAGGCCGCTTCACCGATCGCCATCAGGCCCGGCACGACGGATTCCGGATCGCCATTCCGGACGGTCAGCACTTCGCCGTGAATATTGCAGGGAATTCCACCCATGTTGTAGTGCGCGGTGGGCAGCACCGGAATCGGTGCGCGGGTCACGTCGACTCCCGCGAAGATCATCGCGGTTTCGGCAATTCCTGGCAGCCGCTTCAGGATCACGTCGGCGCCGAGATGCTCGAGGTGCAGGAACAGGTGATCGCGCTCGGGACCGACCCCGCGGCCCTCGCGGATCTCGATCGTCATGGCGCGGCTGACCACGTCGCGCGAGGCCAGATCCTTGGCATTCGGCGCGTATCGTTCCATGAACCGCTCGCCCGCGGAATTCCGCAGGATGCCGCCCTCGCCACGCACGCCCTCGGTGATCAGGCAGCCGGCACCGTAGATCCCGGTCGGATGAAACTGCACGAATTCCATGTCCTGCAAAGGCAAACCGGCGCGCAGTGCCATGCCGCCGCCATCGCCGGTGCAGGTGTGCGCCGATGTGCAGGAAAAATAGGTGCGGCCGTAGCCGCCGGTGGCGAGGATCGTCGCCTGCGCCAGGAACCGGTGCATCGTGCCGGTCGCCATGTCGAGCGCCAGCACGCCGCGGCATTCGCCGCTTTCCATGATCAGGTCGATCGCGAAGAACTCGATGAAGAAATTCGCTTCGTGCCGGAGGCATTGCTGGTAGAGCGTGTGCAGCATCGCGTGACCGGTGCGATCCGCGGCGGCGCAGGTACGCTGCGCGATTCCCTTGCCGTAGTTCGTGGTCATGCCGCCGAATGGCCGCTGGTAGATCCGCCCGTCCTCGGTTCGCGAGAATGGCAATCCGAAATGCTCGAGCTCGATGACGGCCGCGGGCGCTTCCTTGCACATGAATTCGATCGCATCCTGGTCACCGAGCCAGTCCGAGCCCTTGATCGTGTCGTAGAAGTGGAAGCGCCAGTCGTCCTCTCCCATGTTGCCGAGCGCCGCACTGATGCCACCCTGCGCCGCCACCGTGTGGCTGCGGGTCGGGAACACCTTGGTGATGCATGCGGTGGCGAGCCCCGCCTCCGCAAGACTCATGGTCGCGCGCAATCCGGCGCCGCCGGCGCCGACCACGATGACGTCGAATTGATGCTCGACCAGTTCGTAGGCCTTCATGCGCCGCCCAGGGCAATCATCCAGATCGACCAGCCGACCGCGATGGCCGCCGCCCCATGTGCCACCTGCAGGAATCGCACCGTCGGGACGTTCAAGCGACCGCCAACATAGTCGTCGACCACCACCTGCACGCCGAGTGCCGAATGCCACAGCGTGCTCCAGGCGAATAGCAGCAGCAAGAGCGCCTGCAGCGGCTCGGCGATCCACGCGGTCACGGTCGCATAATCCAGCGCCGGCAGCATCAGCAGCTTGTAAATGAACCAGGGCCCAAGCAGCAGCAAGGCGATTGCGCTCACGCGCTGATTGCGCCAGTGGCGTGTCGCATGCGGGTCCGCTCGGGTGGCAGCCGCACCCTGCAGAGAACGCCCGCTCATGGCGCCGCCAGGAAAAGGCGCCGGGCCAAGACCAGCGTAAGAATCGACGCCAATACTGCGAGCGCGACGACCGTCATGCCGCTTTTCCGGGTGACCGCCTTGTCGAAACCCAGCCCCGCATCCCAGGCCATGTGCCGCAGTCCAGCGAAAAGGTGATACCAGAAGGCCGCCAGTGCCGCTGCCAGTACGAGTTTGACGGGCACGCTCGAGAAGAACCGGATCGCCATCGCGTAGGCCTGTGGGCCTCGCGCCGCCGCGACAAGCCATCCCACCAGCAGCAGGCTGGCGGCGGACAGCGCGACACCCGAGATGCGGTGCAGGCCCGACAGCACTGTCCCGAACGCAAGGCGGTACACCTGCAGGTGCGGGGACAACGGCCGATGGGCTTGCATCACGTTCCATTCTGCCAGATCGTGATTGCACTGCCCAAGGCCATTTGCCGCGTCTTTGGCCAGATGTACTGCGCTACGATGGTCGCGATGCCCGATTCACGTTGCACTCTGCTGCCGGCATTTTCGGTCGTTGAAGTCTCGGGGCGCGACGCACGATCCTTTCTGCAGGGACAGCTGACGAATGACCTGCTCGGGCTCGAACGTCACCCGGGGCTGCTGGCCGCCGCCTGCGATCGCGACGGCAGGGTCCTCGAGATCCTGCGACTCGCCTCGCGCGGCGACATCGTATTAATCGTCATTCGGCGTTCGCTGGCGGCACCGCTGATCACGCGTCTATCAAACTTCGTCCTGCGCGCCGAAGTTTCAATCGAAGACCGAAGCCAAGCACTCGCCGTCGCCGGGATGATGGTCGCACCGGCAGGCGGATCCTGGTCGCAGCCGGAAGCCGCAGCCGCAGGCGTCACGGTGATGGTGGCCGGTTCGCAGAGATTGCTGCTGGTGGGTCCGCCAGCATCACTGGAATGGGTCCTGCATGACGCGGATCGGGTTTCACCCGACGACTGGGAACGCGCCTGCATCAAGGATGGTGAACCGACCGTGCACCCGGAGACCGCCGGCAACTGGATTCCGCAGATGCTGAATCTCGACCTGCTGTCGGCGGTCAGCTTTACAAAGGGCTGCTACGTCGGCCAGGAAATCGTCGCTCGCACCCAGCACCTTGGCCGCATCAAGCGCCGCATGTTGCGCTATGCAGGGCCTGCCGGTGCGCCCTTCCCGCCCGGGCTCGCGCTCTACAGCGGCGAGTCAAGGGCCGCAGAGGTTGTCACTGCCTGCGATGGGCCGCATGGCATGGAATTGCTGGCGGTCACGGAAATGCGCTTCTGCAGCGAGCTGCTGGGGGCCCGGCCCGGCGGCTCGGAACTGGTGCCGGCCGACCTGCCCTATTCAATACCGGCACCGCAGGGAACTCCCGGGCGCTGAGCAGGACGCCGCGCACCCGCGCGTATCGAATACTGCGGCTAGTCGGTCTCCGCCTGCTGCCGTAGCTGCGGGAACAACAGCACATCCCGGATGCTGGGCGAGTCCGTCAACAACATCACCAGCCGGTCAATGCCGACGCCGAGTCCCGCGGCGGGCGGCATTCCGTACTCCAGCGCGCGGACATAGTCGGCGTCGTAGAACATCGCTTCCTCATCGCCCGCCTTCTTGCGGGCGGCCTGGGCGCGGAATCGCTCGGCCTGGTCCTCAGGGTCATTCAACTCCGAAAAGCCATTGGCGAGCTCGCGCCCATCCACGAAGAACTCGAAGCGGTCTGTCACGAACGGATCGGTGTCACGCTTGCGCGCCAGCGGCGACACTTCGGCGGGATACGAATGCACGAATGTCGGCTGCTCGAGCCGATGCTCGCAGGTCTTCTCGAACAGGTCGATCTGCAGTTTGCCGGCGCCGTCTTCCTTGCCGGGCGTGATGTCGTGCCTGGCGCAGGCCGCGCGGAGATAGGCGATATCGCGCACTCGCGCGCGATCGAGCGCCGGATCGCCGGCAAGGATCGCCTGCTCCACCGAAAGCCTGGCGAATGGCGCGCCGAAATTCAGCCGCCTGCCCTGGTAGATGATCTCGCGCGAACCGGCAACCGCGTCCGCGAGACCCTGCATCATGCGCTCGACCAGGCCCATGAAGTCCTCGCAGTCCGCATAGGCCTGATACAACTCCAGCATCGTGAACTCGGGGTTGTGCTGCGTCGACAGGCCCTCATTGCGGAAATTGCGATTAATTTCGTATACGCGCTCGAATCCGCCGACCACCAGGCGCTTCAGGTACAGCTCCGGCGCGATGCGCAGGTACATGTCCTGGCCAAGCGCATTGTGATGGGTGATGAATGGCCGGGCGACCGCTCCGCCGGGTATCGGCTGCATCATCGGCGTCTCGACCTCTAGAAAGTCGAGTGCGTCCAGGAACGCACGCAGGAATCGCACGATGTGAGTGCGGGTTCTGAATGTTCCGCGCGCCGTTTCATTGACGATCAGGTCGACATAGCGCTGCCGATATCGCGTTTCGGTGTCCGCCAGGCCGTGCCACTTGTCCGGCAGGGGCCGCAGCGACTTGACGAGCAGACGGACGGACTCGACGCGGACCGAGAGTTCACCCGCGCGGGTCCGCATCAACACACCCTGCGCGCCGGCAATGTCGCCGACATCCCAGCCCTTGAACTCCTCGTACGAGGCACCGAGCGCTTCAGCCTGGAGATAAAGCTGGATCTGTCCGCCGCCGTCCTGGAGCTTTGCGAATGACGCCTTGCCCATGACGCGCTTGAACATCATCCGGCCGGCGACGCGCACGCGCACCGGGTTCGCAACCAGCCAATCATCGCTGCGATTGCCGTAGGTCGCATGCAGGTCGTGAGCCAGCGCATCGCGCCGGAAGTCATTCGGAAATGCGCCGCCGGACTCGCGCAGCCGCGCGAGCTTTGCACGCCGCTCCGCGATCAGCGCATTTTCGTCAGTTGCGGGTTTCTCTTCCATCGCCGCTCCAGGATTCCTACAAGCCCTGCTTCAGGCTTGCTTCCATGAATGGATCGAGATCACCGTCGAGCACCGCCGTCGTATTGCCCGTTTCGTGTCCGGTGCGCAGGTCCTTGATCCGCGACTGGTCGAGCACGTATGACCGGATCTGGTGCCCCCAGCCGACGTCGGTTTTCTGGTCTTCGAGCACGCGGGCCGCGGCATTGCGCTTGTTGACTTCGAGTTCGTACATCTTGGCTTTCAGCATCTTCATCGCGGTCGCGCGGTTCTTGTGCTGACTGCGCTCCATCTGGCAGGCCACGACGATTCCACTCGGAAGATGCCGCAGGCGCACGGCGGAATCGGTCTTGTTGACGTGCTGGCCGCCGGCACCGCTTGCGCGGTAAGTGTCCATCTCGATGTCGGCGGGATTGATCTCGATGTTGATTTCATCGTCGACGACCGGCGACACGAATACCGACGCGAAGGATGTATGGCGCCGGTTGCCCGAGTCGAATGGGGACTTCCGTACCAGCCGATGCACGCCGGTTTCTGTCCTGAGCCAGCCATAGGCATAGGGTCCGTCAACCTGGATCGAGGCGCTCTTGATGCCGGCGACCTCGCCCGGGCTCTGATCGATCACTTCGGGGTGGAATCCGCGCCCGTCCGCCCAGCGCAGGTACATGCGCAACAGCATCTGCGCCCAGTCCTGTGCTTCGGTGCCGCCCGCCCCCGCCTGGATGTCCAGAAACGCGCCACGCGGGTCCATTTCGCCGGGAAACATGCGCATCAACTCGAGCTGCCTGACGCGCTGCTCGAGCTGGCGGGTATCGCGATCCACCTCCGCAAAGCCGGCTTCGTCGCGCTCGGTCTCGACCAGCTCCAATAGCTCGGCCGTCTCGGTCAGGCCGCGCCCGATCTGGTCGAGTTCGCCGAGCGTGGACGCGAGCCTGGCGCGCTCACGGCCGAATTCCTGCGCCCGTTCGGGCTTGTTCCAGATCGCCGCATTCCCGAGTTCGCGATCGAGCTCTTCAAGCCGTTCGCGCTTGCGGTCGTACTCAAAGGTACCCCCTCAGCGCGTCAAGGCGCTGCCGAAGGTCGTCGATCAAGCGGCGGGTTGCGGCGGTTTCCATGCGGGCCGGATCTTAACAGACGGTCATTCGCAGGTTTGCAGGTATTCCGCCAGCATCTCGGCCCGCGTCGTGCCGCCGTAGCTCGTCGACTGCAGGCGGAATACGAGCCGGATCCGCGCGCCCGCGGACGGCCGCTGCGCGCCGTCCACGTCGAAGTGGCCGAATGCAATCGCCTCAATGGGCTTCGATGCCGGCTGTGGCCGCAGCCAGAGCTTCAGGTGGCGGTCGGCCAGCACGCGGGATTCGGCAACGACGAATTCACCGTCGAACAGCGGCTCCGGAAAGGATTGACCCCAGGGCCCGCCCGCCTCGAGTGCGAGCGCCGTTTCGAGCGACAACTCGCCTGCCGCAAGTTCGCCGTCGGTTTCCAGCACGCCGAGCATCTGGTCGCGGGTCAGGCGCCGGCCGACTTCCTCGCCAAAGGCATCCGTGAATTTCTGCAGGCAGTCCTCGCGCAGGGTCAGTCCCGCGGCCATCGCATGCCCGCCAAAGCGGTCGATCAGTCCCGGGTGCTGCGTGTCGATCGCTTCGAGCACGTCGCGGACGTGCACGCCCGCGACTGAGCGGGCCGATCCACGCAATTCACCGTTCCCTGCGGGCGCAAATGCGACGACCGGGCGATGGACCCGGTCTTTCATGCGAGTCGCGACCAGGCCCACGATTCCGGCATGCCAGCCCCGGTCGTAGAGCGCGACGCCCGCGGGCAGGCCAGCTTCCTTCAGGTGAAGCCGGCGCACGGCAATCGTGGCTTCATCCCGCATGCGCAATTCCATTTCGCGGCGCTCGTGATTGAGCCGGTCCAGTTCCTGTGCGTGTGTGAGCGCCTCGGCCCAATCATCGGTCAACAGGCAGCGGATACCGACCGACATGTCGTCGATGCGGCCCGCGGCATTCAGCCTTGGTGCGATCTGGTGGCCCAGATGACGTGCAGACAGGTCTTCCAGGCGGCAGCCCGCGACCCGCGTCAATGCCATCAGTCCGGGTGCTGCCGAACGGGCGCGCAGGCGCTTCAGGCCTTCCTGCACCAGGATCCGGTTGTTGCGATCGAGCGGCACAAGGTCAGCGACGGTGCCGAGCGCGACCAGGTCGAGGAGATCGGCGACGGCGGGTAGCCGGCAGCCGCGCCGCGTTTCCAGTTCCCGGGTGAGCGACGCCATCAGGTAGAAAGCGACACCCACACCGGCGAGCGCCCGGCTGCCGAATCCTGCGCCCGTAAGATTCGGGTTCACCATTGCCGCACAGGCTGGAAGTGTTGGTCCGGGCAGGTGGTGATCGGTGACGAGCACCTGCATGCCGAGGGCCTGTGCGGCTTCGATGCCGGCGAATGCCGAAACTCCGTTGTCCACCGTGATGAGCAGGTCGGCATGCTCGCCGGCAAGGTCCGCGACCAGCACCGGGGTCAGTCCGTACCCATGCCGCATACGATCCGGCACGCGGAATCCTGCGTTTTCGTGACCGAGGCGGCGCAGCTGGCGCAGCACGAGTGCGGTGCTTGTGGCTCCGTCCGCGTCGAAATCGCCCACCACGAGGATGCGCGAGCCGCGCTCCAGGTGTGACGCAAGCAGTTCCGTGGCGGGCCCGATGCCGTCGAGCGTTGACACGGGCAACAGCTGCCTGAGCTCGAGTGTCAACTCATCGGGATGGCTGACGCCACGCGCGGCATATACGCGTCGCAGCACGGGATTGATCGACGCCGGCAACGCATCGACGGCCCCCGGAGCCCGCCGCCTGATCACCGCTGCTGCGCCGCGCTCTCGGGGCTCTCGTTTCATCGCCGGTCATGATAACGGCGCGCATCGCGGGGATTGGCTATATTTCGGTTAGGCAAGCCGATGCAGATCAGCCGCGAAGAAGGAAATGTCTCGAATGCGATCACTGCCTATGCGGCAGGCGAGATCCGCATGCGCGATCGCGGATGTCGTGATTCTCGGCACCGGGCCAAGGCAGCGCATGCCGCCACCGGAATTATTTTCCGCGTTTGCCTCACACGGCATCGGACTGGAAGTAATGGACACCGGCGCCGCCTGCCGCACCTACAACCTGCTGCTCTCCGAATTTCGCGAAGTCGCCATTGCACTGATCGTCTGAAAAAGGGGACGCTACCCTTTTCCTTCGATCCTTTGGGAAAAGGGTAGCGTCCCCTTTTTCAGACGGATGCCCAGTCGCAAGTTCAGCGTGGCGGGAGCTGCTTGAGCGGGTCGAGCGGCCGGCCGTCGAGGCGGATTTCGAAGTAGAGCATTGTCTGTTGATCCGGCCCGGGTCCCATCGAGGCAATCGCCTGCCCGGCGCGCACTGTCTCGCCTTCCTGCACATGGACCAGCGCATTGTGACCGTAGGCCGAGAGCCAGCCGCGCTCGTGAGTAATGATGATCAACTGGCCGTAGCCACGCAGACCGCTGCCCGTGTAGACAATCCTGCCGTCCGCTGCGGCGAATACGGGCTGGTTCAATTCGCCGTCGATGCGCAGGCCCAGTCCACCGGATGGTTGCGTGATGGTTCCGATCACGCGCCCGCCCTGCACAGGCCACCGCCAGTGTGGCGGACGATGCGCGGGATCGTCGGGCGAGGCGCGTGGCGATGGGGCGCGCGCTGCGGCGACGGCTGGAGCCGGCCTGGCCCGCGCTCGGGGTGGCGGATTCAGCCGGATTCGTTGCCCTGCATCGATGCGATAGTCGGCAGCAATGCCATTCCAGCGCGCGACATCGTGATAGTCGAGTCGGTAGCGCATCGAGATGGAATAAAGAGTCTCGCCGGCACGCACGACATGATGATCCGGGATAGCCGGCTTCTTCGCCGCGCCGGCACAAGCCATCAGGGCGAGGGCTGTCACCACGATCAGGAAACGGCCGGGCACCGCGGCTGCGACCCTTGCGCCGCCCTCCACCTCAGGAAAGGCCGCCCAGCAATGGCACGAAACTGACAAGGCCAAGTCTTTCGCGCAGGTACTGATCGCCGCGCCGCGTCAGGCGCAGAAGTTCCTGCCGCCCTTCAGGACCGATCGGCGCAACCAGCCGGCCACCCTCGCCGAGCTGGTCCAGCAACTTCTGCGGCACGGCATGCGGTGCGGCAGCAACCAGGATCGC
This sequence comes from Steroidobacteraceae bacterium, assembly GCA_016844605.1. GTDB lineage: Bacteria > Pseudomonadota > Gammaproteobacteria > Steroidobacterales > Steroidobacteraceae > SCUD01. The sequence goes on along the minus strand of JAENJD010000010.1, from coordinate 9,301 downwards.
ATCGAATGGCGCCTGCGACGGCCAGCCTTCATTGCCGTCGCCGTGCTTGAAGCGCACATTGCGGATGCCGAGTTCCTTCAGGTTTTCCTTGGCCCGGTCGAGCAGGGCTTCGATTCGCTCGATGCTATAGAGCCGCCCAACCAGCGGAGCCAGTACGGCGGTCTGGTAGCCGCAGCCTGTTCCGATCTCGAGCACCTTGTCCGGGACGCCGCCGAGCGTCACGGCCTCGGTCATGCGTGCGACGACATAGGGCTGCGAAATGGTCTGGCCGTGCCCGATCGGCAGCGCCGTATCCTCGTATGCGCGGCTCGACAGCGCCTCGTCCACGAACAAATGCCGCGGCACATTGCGAATTCGGTCGAGCACCCGCGGATCGCGGATTCCCTGCTCGACGAGGCGCTGGATTAGGCGCTCGCGCGTGCGCGCCGAGGTCATTCCGATTCCACTGCGCGTCGGCTCTTCCCGCTCGCTGCTCATGATCCCGGTTCCCGCAGCCAGTCGCGGAGGCTGTCGAGTGCGGCGTGGCGCGTCAGGTCCACCTGCAACGGCGTGACCGAGACGAACCCATTGGTAACCGCATGAAAGTCCGTGCCAGGGCCCGCGTCCTGTTCGGAACCCGCGGCGCCGACCCAGTAGATCCGGCGGCCGCGTGGATCGAGGCCGCTGACCGCCGCCTCCGCGCGATGCCGATTGCCCAGGCGCGTGACTTCGAATCCCCGCAGTTCCGCATATGGCAGGTCAGGAACATTGACATTGAGGATCATGGAGCGATGCAGCGGCTTCGCGAGCAGGCGCAGCACGAGTTCGCGCGCGATCCGCGCCGCAGTACGGTAATGCGTGCAATTGCCGGTCACTGGCACCAGCGACATGGCAATTGTCGGCAGTCCGAGAAAGCGCCCTTCAATGGCGGCCGCCACCGTGCCGGAATAAAGGACATCGTCGCCGAGATTGGGTCCGTCATTGACGCCCGACACGACCATGTCGAATTCATGCTCGAAGAGGCCCGTGATTGCCAGGTGCACGCAGTCGGTCGGCGTGCCGTTGATGACATACCAGGTGTCCGGCTCGGCCTGCTGGACGCGCAGCGGCACGTCGAGGGTCAGCGAATGGCTGGCACCGCTGCGATTGCGATCCGGGGCGACCAGCGTCAGCGGCGCAACATCCGCGAGCGCCTCCTTCAGGCAGCGCAATCCTTCGGCCCGATAGCCATCGTCGTTTGAAAGCAGGATCTTCACGGCCTCGCCTGTTCATCCCCATCGCGTGCGCGGCGACCGGGCCGCACTATACTGGAAAGCAGCGGCGGTCTCGCCAGCGCACCGCGGACCTCAGCATGAATGACGAAGACGAACGAAAGCTCTTTCGCGCCGCGGTACGCGACGTGCGACCGCTCCGGCAGTCCCGGCCAGCGCCACAGCGGCCAAAGGTTCCTGCGCGTGCGGCTCTCCGCCGCGCGGACGAAGCGCGTGTGCTCGCGGAATCGCTCGATCTCGATGCCGCGGATCTCGAGGTCGAGACCGGCGAGGAGCTGACCTACCGGCGCAATGGCGTCCCCGAAGCGGCAATGCGCCGCCTGCGACGCGGCCTGTACGCGCGCCGCGATGAACTGGACCTGCACGGCATGACCCGGGCAGAGGCGCGACTCGCGATCCTCGGATTTCTGGCCGACGCGAGCCATCACGGCCTGCGTTGTGTGCGCATCGTGCACGGCAAGGGGCGCGGTTCCGGTGATCGCGGGCCCGTGCTCAAGGCAGCGGTCAATCGCTGGCTGCGCCGGCACGACGCCGTCGCTGCATTCTGTTCCGCGCGGCGGCCGGACGGCGGCACCGGCGCCTTGTACGTACTGCTCGATCCCTGACGTCGTCAATCAGATTCCGCTTCGGGCACTGTCGCCGAGATGGCCTCGCGCAGCAGGCTGGTCGCGAATGCGCCGCGCGGCAATTCAAATTCCAGCTCGAGCTCCTGCCCGCCTACATTCCAGGCCAGATCCGCCGGCCGCAATACCAGTGCGCGCCGTTCGCCGGCGACCACGCCGGCCAGGCGCTCCGGCAATGGCGCCAGCATCTCGAGAACTGATTGTTCAATGGATGCGCACTCGCCCCCGGGTTGCATGTCGCCCTCCCCGCACAGCGGGCCACTCGGATGAATGTCACCTTCGCGGCAGCGGCGCGCGAGCTCTTGGTCGACCTCTGCCACCCGGAACACCGACGAGCTGCCGGAGAGACTTGCGATTTCACCGGGCAGCAGGCGGTCCCAGCTTCCCTCGGCGACACGACGGCCGAGCACCGCATTGAATGCCAGCGAGCGGGCGGCCGACAGCAGGAAGCCGCGGGCGGCACGATCGCGCGGCAAGCGCCCGGAATCGATCCAGTCGTTCACCCGCAGCAGATTCGCCCCGTCGCGTCCGAATCTTTGCGGCCCGAAATAATTCGGTGCCCCGCGCAGAGCGATCGTCTGCAACCGCGCCGCCAGTGTCGTGAGATCGCCCCTGAGTTCGCGCACGCGCAGGCGGAAGCGATTGGCAGCGAGCGCACCGCGTCTCAGCTTTCGCGAGTGCGGATGGACTTCGAGCACTTGGAACCCGTCACCTTCCAGCCCCGCGGCCGACGGCCGGACATGCCGAGCAGGAATGGAAAACCACTGGCGCGCGACCGCGCGCCGGTCCTTGAGCCCCGCAAAGCCGATGTCGCCCGCGGGAAGCCCGGCGAGCCTGGCGAGACACTTCGCGACGTAAAGCGTATTGGCATCGCGCTTCTCGACCAGCAGCAGGTAATGACCTGTGCCGCCATCCGGCTGGAAGCTGAGCCGTTCCTCGACGAGAAAGTCCTCGGGATCGGTTCGTATCTGGCCCGCGACCGGCGCTCCGCCGTGGGCAAGGGGTGGGTCGAGAGCGAGCTGGCGCCAGGCCTCACGCCTTGCGTCGTCAGGCACTATCGCCTGCCAGCAACAGGACGACCGCATGGGCTGCGACTCCCTCCCCGCGGCCAAGTGCGCCGAGACCCTCCGCGGTGGTGGCCTTTACATTGACGCGGCTGCGCTCGAGTGCCAGGTCCGCGGCGATATTTGCGCACATCGCTTCGCGGTGGCCGGCGATGCGGGGTGCCTCCGCGACCAGCGTGACGTCGCAATTCGCGATCTCGAAGCCGCGCGACGCGATCATCCTGCCGACCTCTCGCAGCAGCACACGGCTGTCGGCGCCTGCCCAGCGCGCATCGCTATCGGGGAAGTGCTGGCCGATGTCGCCGGCACCCGCCGCGCCGAGCAGCGCATCCATGAGCGCGTGCAGTACGACGTCGCCGTCCGAGTGCGCCACCAATCCACGGTCGTGTGCGATGCGCACGCCACCCAGCATCACGTGATCGCCGGGCCCGAAACGGTGCAGGTCATGTCCACTGCCGATTCTCACGATCTCTCCTTGGCGAGGCGCAGTGCGGCGCTCACCAGCGCAAGATCCGCGGGTCGCGTGACCTTGATATTCAGCGGCGAGCCTTCGACAAGTTTCGGACGCAGCCCCAGCCTTTCGATGGCGACCGCTTCGTCGGTTGCTTCAATTCCTTCTTCCAGTGCCCTGGACAGGGCCCGCAGCAACGGTCCATGCCGGAACATCTGCGGGGTCTGCGCGCGCCAGAGGCCGTCGCGCGGAACACTCCGTCCACTGCGCCCATCGCCGTCGGCGAGCTTCACCGTCTCGGTGATCGGCAAGGCCAGCAACCCCCCTACCTCGTCGCGCCGGCAAGCCGTTACCAGCGCCGCAAGATCACCGGATGGCAGGCAGGGTCGCGCCGCATCATGCACCAGCACCCAGTCCGTGGGCAGCGCGGCAATCAGGGCTTCGAGCCCACGCTGCACGGACTGCGCGCGTGTTGCACCACCCGTGGTCGTCATGACGCGGCGCCGGACCGAGGCAGGCAGCCGCGCCCAGCGCCGGTCACCCTCTGTGATGACGACGACGCCGCCGGCCAGCCCTGGGCACAGCAGCAATGCCCGCAACGCATGCTCCAGCAGGCTGCGTCCCGCAATGCGCAGATAGGGCTTTGGCACGGAGCCGCCGAATCGCGACGACAATCCGGCGGCAGGTATCACGAACCAGATGCGTTCGGACACCGGGATATCAAGGCGTCGCGGCAGCCTGCGTCGCGATTGACTCATCCTGGCGGTCATCGGGCGCCCGCTCTGGCGTGTCCACGACCTGATAGAAAGTCTCGGTGACCGCGATCATGCCCAGGTCATGGCGTGCCCGTTCCTCGAGCGCCGTCAGACCATGCTTGAGATCCGCGACCTCGGCCTTGAGCTGGGTATTTCGCTCAGCAAGTACCGCGTTGTCAGCGCGCTGGGATTCGACCGCGCCCGCCAGATGCCAGACCTCGCGCATGCCTTCGTCAGAGACCCACAGCCGGTACTGCAAGAGTGCGAGCACCGCGACAAAGCCGGCAAGGAGCATCTTCATGGGTTGAAAAGACTAGCACGGATCAGGTCGGCTTGACGGAAAAGGCTTCGCGGCCAGCGTAACGTGCGCGCGCGCCGAGCTGCTCCTCGATCCTGAGCAGCTGGTTGTACTTCGCGACGCGGTCGGAGCGAGACAGCGATCCGGTCTTGATCTGCGTCGCAGTCGTGCCGACCGCGATGTCGGCGATCGTCGAGTCCTCGGTTTCGCCGGAACGGTGTGAAATGATCGCGCCATAGCCTGCGCGTGCCGCCATTTCGATCGCCGCCAGCGTCTCGGTCAGCGTGCCGATCTGGTTCGGCTTGATCAGGATCGCATTGGCAACTTCCTCGGCGATGCCACGCGACAGGATCTCGGTGTTCGTCACGAACAGGTCGTCGCCGACCAGCTGGATCTTGCTGCCGAGGCGCTTGGTCAGCCCGGCCCAGCCCTCCCAGTCGGATTCGGCCATGCCGTCCTCGATCGTCACAATCGGATAGCGCCCGGCCAGGGAGGCCAGGTATTCGGTGAACTGGGCGGCTGTGAAACGCCGGCCCTCGGAATCCAGCAGGTAGACGCCATCCCGGTAGATTTCGCTGCTTGCCACGTCGAGACCCAGCCACACGTCCTGCCCGGCCTGGTAGCCGGCGGCATCGATCGCCTCGAGGATCAATGCGAGTGCCGCCTCATTCGACGCCAGGTCCGGCGCGAACCCTCCTTCGTCGCCGACCGTCGTGGAAAGTTCCCGATCGTGCAGCAACTGGCGCAGCCGCTGGAAAATCTCGGCGCCACAACGCAGCGCGTCGGAGAAGGTCGGCAGGCCGGCGGGCACGATCATGAATTCCTGGATGTCCAGGCTGTTGTCCGCGTGCACGCCACCATTGATGATATTCATCATCGGCACCGGCATGACGACCGCATCGTCACCGCCGAGGTAGCGATAGAGCGGCAGCTTCTGGGACTGCGCCGCGGCCCGCGCCGTCGCGAGCGAAACGGCGAGCAAGGCATTGGCGCCAAGCCTCGACTTGTTGTCGGTGCCGTCGAGTTCCAGCATGCGCCGGTCAATGCCTGCCTGGTCCTGCGCCTCGCGGCCGACCAGTGCGTCGCGCAGCTCGCCATTGACGTGGGCGACGGCATTCAGCACGCCCTTGCCGAGAAAACGCAGCGGATCGCCGTCGCGCAGCTCGACTGCCTCGCGCGTGCCGGTCGATGCGCCGGATGGGACCGCGGCCCGGCCGATCGTGCCATCCTCGAGTTCGACATCCGCCTCGACCGTCGGATTGCCCCGTGAATCGATGATTTCGCGGCCGAGGATGTCCACGACGCGCATCAGGCGGAATCTTCTTCGAATGGCCGCGACTTGACGGCCCGGTCGATCTCTACGAGCGCCTCGAGGAGCACGCGCATACGCGCGAGCGGCCAGGCATTCGGCCCGTCCGACAACGCACGCTCCGGGTCGGGATGGGTTTCCATGAAGATGCCCGCGACGCCGGCTGCGACCGCGGCACGCGCCAGCACCGGCACGAATTCGCGCTGACCTCCCGAGGTAGAGCCCTTTCCACCCGGCAGCTGCACGGAATGAGTCGCATCGAAAACGACCGGCGCGCCAAAGCTGCGCATCACGGCGAGCGAACGCATGTCCGAGACCAGGTTGTTGTAGCCGAAGCTGAATCCGCGCTCGCAAACCATGATGTCGGCATTGCCGGTCGAGCGGGCCTTTTCGATGACATTGGCCATTTCCCAGGGGCTCAGGAACTGCCCCTTCTTGATATTCACGGGCTTGCCCTGGGAACAGACACTGACGATGAAATTCGTCTGCCGGCACAGGAAGGCCGGTGTCTGCAGAACGTCGACGACTGAAGCGACCTCGGCGAGCGGCGTGTCCTCATGCACATCCGTCAGCACCGGCACGCGATGCTGCCGCTTGACCTCGGAAAGCACCCGCAGGCCCTCTTCGATGCCCGGCCCGCGGTAGGAAGCCCGCGATGAGCGATTGGCCTTGTCATACGACGCCTTGAATACGAATGGGATGCCGAGCGCTGCGGTGATTTCTTTGAGCTGGCCGGCAACGTCGAGTGTCAGCGCCGCATCCTCAACGACACAGGGCCCGGCGATCAGGAACAGCGGCTGCCCTGCCCCGATGGTCGCGCCGGCGAGCTTCATGCGCTCGCCGCCCTGGGCATCTGCCCGCTCGCATGCTCGCGCGCAGCGCGCACGAATCCCGTGAACAGCGGATGTCCGTCGCGCGGATTCGACGTGAATTCGGGATGAAACTGCACGGCGAGGAACCAGGGATGCGAGGGCAACTCGACGATCTCGACGAGCTCGTCCTCCGAAAACGCGGAGAACGCAAACCCGCCCTTCTGCATGCGCTCCAGATAATTGTTGTTGAATTCGTAGCGATGCCGGTGCCGCTCATGGATCGAGTCGCGGCCGTACACCGCGCGTGCCAAAGTGCCCGGACGAATACGCGATTCCTGCGCGCCGAGGCGCATCGTGCCGCCGAGGTCCGACTTGTCGTCGCGCTTCAGTGTCTCGCCGCTGCGATCGCGCCATTCAGTGATCAATGCGATGACCGGGTCGGCCGCCGAGCGCTGGAACTCGGTTGAATTCGCGCCAGCGAGGCCGAGGACATGGCGCGCGAACTCGATGACCGCGACTTGCATGCCGAGGCAGATGCCGAGGTACGGGATGCCATTCTCACGCGCATGCTGCACAGCCTGGATCTTGCCTTCGATGCCGCGCTCGCCGAAACCACCGGGCACCAGGATCGCATCCATGCCAGAGAGGCACCCTGGGCCATTACTCTCGATGTCGGTCGATTCGATGTAGTGAATCTTGATCCGGGTGCGGGTCTTCAGGCCGGCGTGCTGCAGCGCCTCGTTCAACGAAATATAGGAGTCGCGGATCTGCACATACTTGCCGACCATCGCAATGTTGACGGTGGCATCACTCGCGTGGCGCGCGGCGACCACCTGCTGCCACTCGCGCAGGTCCGCCGGTGGTGCGTCAAGACGCAGTTTCTCGCAGACAATGTCGTCGAGATGTTGATCATGCAGCAGGATCGGAATCCGGTAGATGTCGTCGGCGTCGACGGCCGAGATAACCGCGCGCTCCTCGACATTGGTAAATAACGCGATCTTGCGCCGCTGCTCTTCGGGCAGTGGATCGCGGCAGCGACACAGGAGAACGTCGGGCTGGATGCCGATGCCGCGCAGCTCCTTGACCGAATGCTGGGTCGGCTTGGTCTTGATCTCGCCCGATCCACCGACGATCGGCACCAGCGTCAGGTGGATGTACACGCAGTTGCTGCGGCCGAGCTCGACACTCATCTGCCGGATCGCTTCCAGGAATGGCAGTGATTCGATGTCGCCGACCGTGCCGCCCACCTCCACCATGCAGACGTCCGCATCACCGGCGCCCAGCATCACGCTGCGGCGGATCTCGTCCGTGATGTGCGGGATGACCTGCACGGTCGCGCCCAGATAGTCACCGCGGCGCTCGCGCGCGATCACGCGTTCGTAAATCCGCCCGGTCGTGAAATTACTGTTGCGCCCGGTCGTGGTCCGCACGAAGCGCTCGTAGTGCCCGAGATCGAGATCGGTCTCGGTGCCGTCTTCGGTGACGAAAACCTCGCCGTGCTGGAATGGGCTCATCGTGCCCGGATCCACATTGATGTACGGATCGAGCTTGACCATGCTGACCTTGAGCCCGCGTGCTTCCAGGATCGCGCCCAATGAGGCCGCAGCAATGCCCTTGCCCAGCGAGGAAACCACGCCGCCGGTCACGAACACGAATCGCGTCATGAAGAGTCCCCGCCGTCCAGGTACAAAGCACCGGGCCTGCATACCTTGATCCGGCGAACTGCACCGGCTCATGGCCCGATTTCGACGGGATTTCAGTCTAGAGGAAGCCTGCGCGCACCGCCAGCGAAACTGAGAGATTCGTCACAAAGGAAGGCCGCCAAGCAGCTGATGCGACGGTAATTCATGCCGTTCATCGGCGCGGAGGCATCGTCCGTCAGGTCATGCCGTCGGCCCGTTTCCGCGACCGTATAGTGCATGCCATGAAAAAAGGGCAAACAGGCTTTACGTTGCTTGAGTTGATGCTGGTCCTGGCGCTCGCAGGCCTCCTGCTCGGCGTCGGCGTCCCGGCCATGGGCAACTTCATCCGCAATGCGCGCATCACCGGTGCCGCCAACGACGTCATGGCGGGCCTGCATTTCGCGCGTTCCGAGGCGATCAAGCGCCGCGTGCCCGTGACGTTTTGCGCGAGTGCCAATTCAGTTAACGCGGACAATCCGGCCACCCCCGTTCCGACATGCGCCGCGTCGGTGATGCTGACGGGTTGGATCGTTTTTGTCGACAGCCTTCCCGCCGTTAATCCAAACGGCCAGCGCGATGCCGGAGAGCAAGTGCTGTTGCAGCACGACGCCATACCTACCACCATCATCGGGCGTTCAGCGACGAATCCGGCTAGTCCGCTCCGTGTTACTTACCGAGATAATGGCTTTGCGGACAACACCAACGCGACCCGCCTGGTCCTTTGCGACGAGCGTGGCAACGAGATGTCCGGCGGGGAACTGTCGGCCGCACGCGGCATCCTGATCTCAGTGACCGGCCGGGCCGGCGTGACCCGGGACCCGACCGAGATTCAGGTCTTGATTGACGCGATCGGCGTCCCGATCGCGGGCTGCTCCTAGAGTTGAATCATGAGTAATAGCATGAAATTGCAGAATGGCTTCACTCTGGTCGAGACGCTGGTGGCTCTCGTCGTGCTGGCGATCGGCATGCTCGGCATTGCCGCTCTGTACCTCAACAGCCTGCAGGCCGGTCGCACGGCCATCTATCGCACGCAGGCGGTCAATCTCGCCGCGGATCT
>JAENJD010000069.1 GCA_016844605.1 Steroidobacteraceae bacterium | reverse complement strand
TGAGCGTGCCGTCCGCCGCAATCGTCAGCTCGACTCTCCGCTCAATACCCATTGCAAGGTTGCCAGCGGTTTCTGCATGACATTCATCGAAACTGTCGGGGCGTTGGACGATGCTGAGCGGCGTGAATTCGGGAGGGTCATCTTTATCCGCGAGCGCAGGCTGGAGCATGACAGCCGCCGCGATTGCGATTCCGCCTTGCACGAACCGCCGGTTCATTTTTTGCCCGCGTTCCGCCTTTCACGTTCAAAGTCCACCGCCCGCCAAAGGTACCACGAGGCCGTCGTGCGGTAAGGCGCCCAGCGCTCGCCGAATTCGGCGAGCACACGCGGCTTTGGCAGCCGTCGCTTGCCATAGGCCAGGCGATAGCCATTCTGGATTCCGTAGTCGTCCACAGGCAGCACGTCGGGCCTTCCGAGCGTGAACATCAGGAACATCTCGACAGTCCAGCGGCCGACGCCGCGCGCTTCCGTGAGCCGTTCGATGATCGCTTCGTCGGAGAGCCTGACGAGCGCGCGCCGTTCCGGAATCGTCCCGTCGAGCGTCTTTGCGGCGATGTCCTTCAGCGAAGCCGCCTTGGCCCTCGAGAATCCGGCGGCGCGCAGCTGCTCGTCGGGCGTTGCGACGAGCTGGTCTGGCTGCGGGTAATTTTCGCCGCCATAGAGCGCGCAGAAGCGGCCGAGGATCGTGTTGGCGGCCTTGCCGGTCAGTTGCTGGTGGGCCACGGCCCGCAGCAGCGACTCATAGGGGCTGCGGCTGCGGTCGGGCTTGAGGACGTACGGTCCGGCGCGGCGAATGAGCTGCGCCATCACCGGGTCGCCCCGGCGCAGGTGGCGCAGGGCGTCCGTCATCCGCGCTTCATCGAGTCGAAGAACTCCGCGTTGGTCTTTGTGTCTTTCATCTTGTCGATCAGGAATTCGACTGCGGCGAGTTCGTCCATCGGGTGCAGGAGCTTCCGCAGGATCCACATCTTGGCGAGTTCATCCTGCGCCGTGATCAGTTCCTCGCGGCGCGTGCCGGAACGGTTGATGTTAAAGGCCGGGAATACCCGCTTCTCCGAAATCCGGCGATCAAGGTGGATTTCGCTGTTGCCGGTGCCCTTGAACTCTTCGTAGATCACGTCGTCCATGCGCGAGCCGGTGTCGATCAGCGCGGTCGCGATGATGGTCAGCGATCCGCCCTCCTCCACATTGCGCGCCGCGCCGAAGAAGCGCTTCGGCCGCTGCAATGCGTTGGCGTCCACGCCGCCGGTCAGCACCTTGCCGGAGCTCGGCACGACGGTGTTGTAGGCGCGCGCGAGGCGCGTGATGGAATCGAGCAGGATCACGACGTCGCGCTTGTGCTCGACCAGTCGCTTGGCCTTTTCGATCACCATTTCGGCGACCTGCACGTGGCGGCTGGCCGGCTCGTCGAATGTCGACGCGACGACCTCGCCCTTCACGGTGCGCGTCATCTCGGTCACTTCCTCGGGCCGCTCGTCGATCAGCAGCACGATCAGATACAGGTCGGGATGGTTCCAGGTGATCGAGGTCGCGATGTTCTGCAGCAGCATCGTCTTGCCGGCTTTGGGCGGCGAGATGATCAGGCCGCGCTGGCCCTTGCCGAGCGGCGCCATCAGGTCGATCACGCGCGCGGTCAGGTCCTCGGTCGAGCCATTGCCGCGCTCGAGCTTGAGCCGCTTGGTCGGATGCAGCGGCGTCAGGTTTTCGAACAGCAGCTTGTGGCGCGCGCTTTCCGGTGTGTCGAAATTGATTTCGCCGACTTTCAGCAGCGCGAAATAGCGTTCGCCGTCCTTGGGAGGACGGATCAGCCCGGAAATCGTGTCGCCGGTGCGCAGGTTGAAGCGCCGGATCTGGCTGGGGCTGACGTAAATGTCATCCGGCCCCGCGAGATACGAACTGTCGGCCGAGCGCAGGAATCCAAATCCGTCCTGCAGGATCTCGAGCACGCCGTCGCCGTAGATGTCCTCGCCACTGCGCGCATGCGTCTTCAGGATCGAGAAGATGACGTCCTGCTTGCGCTGGCGCGCCATGTTCTCGAGTCCCATGGACTCGGCCATGGTCACGAGTTCGTGGACCGGCTTGTTCTTCAGCTCGGTCAGATTCATGGAGCTGCGCGATGCGGCCAGCTCCTCCGGTGAGATTGTGTCGCCTTCCGAGCCGTCGACATGATCGTCGATCGGAAGCCCTTCATTGCCATGACGCGGTCCGCCACCACCGCCGCCACCACCGCCGCCACCACCGCCACCACCGCCGCGATTGCGATGGCCCTTCTGGCGATTGCGCGACTGGTTGCCGAGATAGCCCCTCACAGGTGCTGGTCCAGCAATGCGGCCAGCTTCGATTTCCCGACCAGGCCGACCTGCTGCGCCTCGGGCGCGCCGTTCTTGAACAGGATCAGCGTCGGAATGCCGCGCACACCGTACTTGACGGGTGTCTGGCGGTTGTCGTCGATGTTCAGCTTGGCGATCTTGACCCGGCCCTGATAATCCTTGGCGATGTCATCGAGGATCGGGGCGATTGCCTTGCAGGGGCCGCACCATTCGGCCCAGAAATCGAGAAGGACGGGCAAGTCCGATTTCAGTACATCGGACTCAAAAGTGGCATCTGAGGTGTGGACGATATTTCCGCTCACGCGGGGGTTTCTCCTGGTCTACGGTTGATCGGTGACGGGCGAATGCCCGATACGGCACAATAAGGGATCTGGCGCTGGAACTCTGGCTGCCTGTCAGGGTGTTTGCACATGCCCGGGGTCCTGTTCGGGACGCTTCCGGAGTGCCGGTGGACGCGGATGTCAGCGGGGAACCGCGGTGCTCAGGTGCTTTTGTAGCGCGTCGGAGGACATTTTTCAAGAGATGAATGCCACAGTAGTAGCCAAGTGACAGAACAGCAATTCTCGGAAATCTCGTTCACCGGCTTGCAATTACCCGAATCCGTGGCCCGCGGCATCGCCGATGCGGGCTTCGAACGCTGCACCCCGATCCAGGCGGAGGCGCTGCCACGCGCGCTGGCGGGCCTCGATGTGGCGGGCCAGGCACAGACTGGTACCGGAAAAACCGCGGCTTTTCTTGTGGCCTTGTACACCCATCTGCTGCGCTACCCCGCCTCGGCGGACCGGCCCAGTACCTCGCCGCGCGCCCTGGTACTCGCGCCGACTCGTGAACTCGCGATCCAGATCCACCGCGACGCCGAGCTCCTCGGGCAATTCACCGGTCTTACATTGGGCCTTGCCTATGGCGGCGTCGATTACGACAAGCAACGCCGGGAATTGCAGGCGGGTGTCGACGTCCTGATCGGCACGCCCGGGCGGATCATCGACTACTACAAGCAGCACGTCTTCGACCTGCACCATGCACAGGTGTTGGTCCTCGACGAAGCCGACCGGATGTTCGACCTCGGTTTCATCAAGGACATCCGCTATCTGCTGCGCCGCCTGCCGGCTCCGGAATTCCGCCTGAATATGCTGTTTTCCGCAACATTGTCGCATCGCGTGCTCGAACTCGCCTACGAGCACATGAATGACCCCGAGCTGATCCGCATCGAGCCCGAGCGCGTCACCGCCGACCGCGTCCGCCAGATCATCTATTACCCGGCGATGGAGGAAAAGGCTTCGCTGCTGGTTCACTTCCTGCGAAAGTCCGACGCGACGCGCACGATGGTATTCGTCAATACGAAGCGCCTGGCGGAACGGCTCGAACGCGTGTTGCGTGCCAATGGCATCGTCGCAGCAGCGATGTCCGGCGACGTGCCGCAACGCAAGCGCATGCGCATGCTGCGCGAATTCCACGAAGGCAAGCTCGCCGTGCTGGTTGCGACCGACGTCGCCGCGCGCGGCCTGCACATTCCGGACGTCAGCCACGTGTTCAATTACGACCTGCCGCAGGATGCGCAGGACTACGTGCACCGTATCGGTCGCACGGCGCGCGCAGGAGCGGCCGGCGACGCGGTCAGCTTCGGCTGCGAGCAATATGTGGTCTCGCTGCCCGACATCGAGGCATTCATTGGCCAGCGCATTCCGGTCGGCAGCTTTGACCCGGCGGAATTGCCTCAACTCAGGTCCGGCTACCTGGCCCCGCGCCAGGATGACGACGAGGAGGACGGCCCGGCGCCACCGCCGCGCCAACGGCGCGGTCACGAACAAGGCCGCCAGGACCATCGTGGCAGGCAGCATGCGCAGGCGCCGGTCAGGGCAGAACGCAGTGAAAGCACGGTTTCGGTCGCGCCAGCCGCACCAGTCGCGGCCCCGGCAGACAATGCACCGGCTGCCAGACAGAGGCGCCGACGCCGACGCCGGCATGGTGGCGGCCCCGGCAGCGGGCCTCAGGCACCGCCGGCCGGTTGACTCTCCGTGATCCGTGGGGCAAGGCCTTGCGCCAGTTCGTGCACCGAATCGACGCCCGGAAAATCCTTCACCGCACGCGAAGGCGCGCGACTGCTGGGCCGGCGCACCGCATAGAGCCACTTGATGCCATGCCCCCGCGCCGCGCGCAACACGGGCAGGCTGTCATCCACATAGAGCGTCCGGCGCCTGTCGAAGGGCTCCTGCGCGGCAAGTCTTGGCCAGAATGCGGCGCTTTCCTTGGCCTCGCCAAGTTCATGCGAGGAATAGACCGCATCAAACTCGCGCCGGATCCCGAGGTGCGCATCCTTGATCGCAAGCGACTCCGGATGGGCATTGGTCACCAGCACGACCCGCCGGCCAGAGGCGCGCAGCCCCGCGACGAATTCCCGCGCCTTCGGCAGCCAGGCTATCTGGTGCCGTGCCGCGCGCTTGAGCGCCGCGATATCGAGCGAAAGCGCCCGGCTCCAGTAGTCGATGCAGTACCAGTCGAGCGTGCCATGGGTCGCCTCGAAAATCGGCTTCATCGCCTGGCGCGCCTCGTCGATCGGCAGGCGCCGGCTTGCCGCGTAGTGCCGTGGAACCCATTCCTGCCAGAAGTGGATGTCGAAGCCGAGATCGAGCAGCGTGCCGTCCATGTCCAGCATCACGGTATCGATCGAGGACCAGTCTGGAACGATGACGCTGCTGTGCACGTGCCTATGATATAACGCGCGCCTTTCCGGAGTCGCAATGATGGCCGATTTGCACCGTCTGCTGCCCGATGTCACCGCGCTTGCCCGCGAGGCCGGTCGCGCGATACTCGGCGTATACGCGTCGTCATTCACGGTCACGGAAAAAGACGATCGGTCGCCGCTGACCGAAGCCGACCTGCAGGCGGAACGATTGATCCTGGCCGGACTGCAGAGGCTCGCACCCGAGATCCCTGTCCTGTCGGAGGAATCGGCCAAGGCGCCTTATTCGAAGCGCGCTGCCTGGGACTGGCTGTGGGTCGTGGACCCTCTGGACGGCACAAAGGAATTCGTGCAGCGCAATGGGGAATTCACGGTCAATATCGCGCTTGTCCATGATCACCGCCCGGTGCTCGGCGTCGTGCACGCGCCGGTCCTCGGACGCGACTATTACGCCTGCGAGGGAATCGGCGCGTTCCGTTCCGATGCCGCCGCCGCAGGCCGGCCAATACGCGTCGCGGCACGTGGTACGGGGCCGGTGCGCGTGGTCGGCAGCCGCTCGCATCGCGGCAGCTCCCTTGACGCCTTCCTGGCGCGCATCGGGCCACACGAGTTCGTCGAGGTCGGCAGTTCGCTCAAGATGTGCCTGGTCGCCGAAGGCCTGGCCGACGTGTATCCGAGACTGGGTCTGACCAGCGAGTGGGACACGGCCGCAGGTCAATGCGTTGCCGAGCAGGCAGGCGCCCAGGTGTTGCAGCTGGATGGCCAGCCGCTGTCCTACAACAAGGGCGACGACGTCCTGAATCCGCATTTCATCGCCTATGCGGACCCCGGCACGGACTGGCTGGCGCTGCTGCGATGAGTTGGGAGCTGCTGCTCGCGACTCTGCTTCTTGCATTACTCGGGGTGTTCTGGCATTCGAGCCTCGCTGCGCGTGAGCTCGCGAATCGCGTGGCAATGGATACCTGTAGCAGCGCCCAGGTCCAGATGCTCGACGGCACGGTTTCGATACACCGCCTGAAGCTGGTCCGGCATTCCGAGGCGCCACTCGCATGGCGGCGCACCTATGTCTTCGATTACACGGAGGACGGCTTCAGCCGTCGCCGCGGCTTCGTCGTGGTCACCGGAAATTCGGTCGACACGGTCGGCCTGGGGCCAAGGCCGGTATGAATCCTCTATCGCCGGTGGACCTGCACTTGCACTCCTCCGCCTCCGATGGCGTGCTGGAACCGGCCGCGCTCGTCGCCCATGCCGCCGGTTGCGGTGTCAGGTACATGGCATTGACCGATCACGATACGGTCGCCGGCCTCGATGAAGCAGCCGCGGCCGCGAAACGCCTCGGTGTCACCCTGGTTACCGGTGTCGAATTGTCGGTCGACTGGAGAGGTCGGGCCTTGCACGTGCTGGGACTCGCATTCGATCCGGCGGCGGTAGCGCTGGTCCGTGGACTGTGCCTGCTGCAGGCAGAGAGATTGGAGCGCGCCGAGCAGATGGCCGCCCGCCTCGCCGCGGCCGGCGCCCCGGGGGACGCTGCGCTTGAACTAGTGCGCGCTGCAGGCCAGCTGCCCACCCGCATGCATTTCGCCCGCGCGCTGGTCACGCTCGGGGCAGCAAAGGATGCCGCGACCGCATTCGATCGCTGGCTGGCCCGCGGCCGTCCGGGTTATTTCGCCGCGAAGTGGCCGTCGCTTGCCGATGCGACCGGCTGGGTCGTGGCAGCCGGTGGCTGCGCCGTGATTGCGCATCCGATGCGCTATGCGCTGTCAGCCGGGGCGCGGCGCGAGCTTTGTGCCGAGTTCGTCAGCGCCGGCGGCCAGGGGATCGAGGTCATCACCGGTGGCGGCGGAATCAAGAATGCCGACCAGGCTGTTTCGCTCGCCGTCCGTTGTGGTCTCGACGGCTCGGTCGGTTCCGACTTTCACGACCCGGCGATTCCGTGGAATCCACCCGGGCGTTTGGCTAAGCTTCCGGGGTCGGTCCGACCGGTATGGTCGGGGCCGCCGTTTCCCGAATTCGAGACCGACGCCGAACCGGCATGACGGACGACGACAAGGTCAACACCCAGCTTTTCGAGCGGATGCAGCGCCTGCGCGAACTGCGCATCGAGCACCGCGACCTCGACGACGTGATCTGCCGCCTGTCGATGGACCTTTATGTCGACGAGTTGCAGTTGCGGCGCCTCAAGAAGCGCAAGCTGATGCTGAAAGACCAGATCATGCGGCTCGAAAGCGGGCTGATCCCGGACCTCAACGCCTGATGCCGCGATGAATGCCGGCACTCGCACGCGCCTCGAAATTCCGGAAAGCGAATACACGCTCTGCTTCGTGCGCAGCCCCGGCCCGGGCGGCCAGAATGTCAACAAGGTCGCGACCGCCTGCGAGCTGCGGTTCATGGTCTCCGCAACAAGCCTTCTCGACGAAGCAGGCAGGCAAAGGCTGCGGCTAATGGCAGGCCGGCGCCTGACATTGCTGGATGAAATCGTGCTCGATGCCCACCGGCACCGCAGCCGTGAGGCCAATCGTCGCGATGCCATCGGCCGGCTTGCCGAGTTGATCGAACGCGCGCGGGAAGTGCCGAGGATCCGCAAGGCGACGCGGCCGACCAGGGGCGCCCGAGCCCGCAGGCTCGAGGGCAAGCGCCAGCGCAAGGACACCAAGCGCCTGCGCGCGCGACCACCATTCGATTGAACGGCGGGTTCAGCCAGTAGCCGAATTCTTCGGCGACTGGCCGCAGGACTTTAACTGTGGGTGACTTGCAGGATGCTGTTGCGGATCTGTTCTGACAGCACGACGCGGGCGTCTTCCGCCACCGCAAACAGCAGATCGTCGTAGGTCAGCAGCCCTTCGTTATCCAGCCGTATCACACCGCGCTGACGAAGCAGTTCGATGAAGTCCCGGAACATCGCCCGGTCGAAGAACTCAGGGGCCGCCAGCCCGTAAAGCATGGACATGCGCTGCGCCATCGTGACGCAACGCTTCTCCAGCGCCTCCAGCGTCAGCACCGCGCGCCCGGCCCGCAGCAGCAATGCAATGGCAAGGTAATAACGCTCGATGGTCTGGATCGTCGCCTGCGCAAGGACCGAGAGCCGCACCGCCTCTGCGCTGCCGGTGGTCGGCCGGCGCCAGGACGCGCCATCGGCGCCGCGTTCCAGCAGGCCGTGCGCCGCCAGCGCCGCGAGAACGCCGTCCACTGCGCCTGCCAATTCGTCCTCGCGCCAGCGCAGAAACAGTTCCGCGCGGATGTATGGGTAGACACGCCAGACCAGCCGGTGTACATCCTCGTGGCGCATCGTGGAATTATTCAGGAACGCGCAGGCAACCAGCGACGGAAGCGCGAACAGGTGCAGGACATTGTTGCGGTAGTAGGTTGCAAGCACGGCGTTCTGCTCGACCATGCGCAGCACGTCGCCGAGCGGGTGCGCACGCCGCTCGAGCATGCCCATCTGCTCGACGCGACGGATAATCGAGGCGCCGTCATCCGCCGCGACTGAAACGTCCGGTGAATACGGGAATGCACGTAGCAGGTCGATGTACAACTGCAGTTGCTTCTCCAGATCGTTCTCGATCATCGCCTGGCGCGGCGCCGCGAGCAGTGCCACTGAGAGAAGGTTGATTGGGGTGACGGCCGCGGCGCCATTGATCCGGCGCATGATTTCGACGGCGACGGTATCGACTGCGACTCCAAACCATTCGGGACGTGCGCTCTCGTCCTTCACGTCATTGCGCCAGTCGGCCTTCATTCCGTCCAGCACGCCGTCGAGCAGCAACGGCTCGCCGAAGCTGATGAACACGCGGCCCAGCTGCCGGCGCAGCTGCGGCAGCACGCGCAGCAGCCCGCGCACGGATTCATTCTGCTTGGGCCGGCCCGAAAGCTCGTCGATGTACGACTCGCCCTCCAGCAGGCGCTCGTATCCGAAGTAGGCCGGCACATAGGCGACCGGCCGTCGCGCATCGCGGAGAAAGCTGCGCACCGTCATGCTCAGCATGCCCGTGCGCGGCTGCAACAGCCTGCCGGTGCGGCTGCGGCCGCCCTCGATAAAGAACTCCAACGCGTGGCCGCGATTCATCATCACGTCGACATACTTCATGAAGACGATCGGGTACAGGCCGCTGCCCCGGAAGCTGCGGCGTATGAAGAACGCGCCGGCCTTGCGCAGCAGGCGCCCGATGACCGGCAGGTTCAGGTTGATGCCGGCGGCGACATACGGCAACGCGTAACCGCGCCGGTAGATCACATACGACAGCAACAGGTAGTCGATGTGACTGCGATGGCAGGGCACATAGACGATTTCGCAGGCCGGCGGCAGCCGGTCAAGGTACTCGGCATTCCTGACCTCGACGCCCTCGTAGACCCGGGTCAACATCCGGGTCAGGATCCGGTCGGCGACCCGCACGAACGCATGCGAGTAATCCGCTGCGATCTCGAGGGCGTAGCGGCGTGCGGCGCGCAGGCCGTCGCGGCGGGACGCTTTCGATTCGCGGATCTCCTGGCGCACTGCCTGGCGTACCGCGCGCGTCCTCAGCACCTGCGCAACGATCGCGCGCCGCGTTGACAGGTCCGGACCCAGGGTGTCCACGCGCATGTGCCGGAATTCCGCGCGCAGCTCCCTCAGCAAGCGGCGTGCGCCGCGTGCACCGTCGGCGCCCGACGCGGAATAACTCTGAAGCGCGCGCGGCTCACCGAACCGGATCAGCGTATTGCGGCCATTGAAGACGATCGACAGCAGGCGCCTGAATGGGCCGACCAGTGCCCAGTTCTCCGACAGGACCAGGCGCAGCCAGGAGCGCTCGCGCTGCGGCGCGCGGCCCCAATAGACCGACACCGGAACGATGTCGAGATCAAGCGCGGGGTCCATGCCTGCCGCAGCGACGGCACTCGCGAGTTCCGGTGGCGTGCGCCGGTCAGCGCGGCGGCGCAGCACGCCGGCACGTCGTTCCATCGCGACCACCGATCGCGGCAGGCGCAGATTGCGCAATTGCAGGCGCTTGCCGGGCCGGCGCAATCCCCCATTCATGCAGGCCTGCTCGAGTGCCAGCAGGTCCGAGATGTTGCGTTCCTCCAGCACATAAAGCAGCGGGCGCGCACGGCCGTGCAGGCGGACGAGCGCGTCTTCCGGAACGATGTTGGCCCGTACGAACACCCGCAGGACGCCGCGCAGCGCCCAGAAAAAAGTGCGATCGAGCCCGAGCAGGCGCTTCATTCTTCGGGTTTTTGGTCTTCGCTCTCGCGGATCTGCGCATCGAGCGCAGCCTTGTGCGCCTCGACAGCCGCATTGGTCCGGTCACGTGCCTTGTCCTGCGTGCTGACCAGGTCACCGAAAACCGTGTCTTCGACCTTCATCGGCTGTTCATCCGGCTCGGGCTCGCTCTTGCCGCAACCGGCCATTGCGAGCGCCGCAATTGCCCCAGCTAACCACACTGCGCGCATCTGGTCCTCCCGGGTCGACAAGTGATGGAGTTTAGCGCGATCCTGCACGCCATGGATTCATTCGAGGGCAAGGTGGTCGTGCTGACTGGCGCATCTGAGGGCATCGGCCGCGCGATCGCACTTTCATTGGCAGCGGCCCGGGCGCGCCTCGTGCTCGCGGCCCGGAATGCCGAGCGCCTCGCATCGCTCTCGCAGGAATGCATTTCCCGCGGCGCGGAAGTCCTGTGCGTGCCAACCGATGTCTCGCAGCGCGCCGATTGCACGGCACTGATCGACGCAGCTCGCGCACGCTTTGGAGCGATCGACGTGCTGCTGCATAACGCCGGATCGACGATGTGGTCGAGACTCGACGAACTCGAGGATCCCGGGCTGCTCGAGCGCCTGATGCGCGTCAACTATCTGGGCGCCGCGTGGTTGACCTGGCGGGCGCTGCCTGCGCTGGTCGCGGCGCGCGGGCGGATCGTCGCGATATCGAGCGTCGCGGGTCTTGTCGGCGTACCCACGCGCACCGGCTACTCCGCATCCAAGCACGCGATGTTCGGTTTCGCGCCTGACTTCGTGCGCTCCGAGATTCACCGCCGCGCGATCGGCCCGGACGGCAAGCCGCTCGGCGTCAGCCCCATGAAAGAGGCGAAGATCATGACTGCCGAAGAATGTGCGGCAATCATTCTTCGCGCGACCCTGCAACGCCGCCGCCTTGTCATGACCTCATTTCGATCGCGCTCACTGCGCTGGCTCAAACTTCTTGCCCCGGGGCTTGTGGACCGCCTTGCCGCGCGCGCGATCCGACGCCGGCACTGAGACCCGCGCGGCCTCAGCGCCGTTTCGGCAGGTCGAGCGCGACCAGGAAGTACTCGAAGAGGTAGTTCACCAGCGATAGCTCGCTGTGCAGCCTGTGGTCGGAGTCGAGGATGTGCAGCGTCGCATTGTGCTCGCGCGCGAACTTGATGCTGTTCTCGACCGGGACGACTTCGTCGCGCCAGCCATGAACAATCGTCTTGGGGCAAGGTGCGGGTTTCGCGGTCAGCTCCTCGGTGCCCGGCAGGTAGAACGCAGGTGCCATCAGGAACAGGCCGCGCGCATGCAGTAGCGCCGATGCGCTGGTGGCCACATAGCCGCCGAGACTCGAGCCGACCAGCACCAGGTCGCCGCGAATGTCGCGGCAGAAGCTCAGGAGCCGCGTGACCCGGTCGCGCGGATCGGTGACGCCGCGATAGTCGACTGAATCGACATTCCAGCCTTCGCTCTTCGCAACTTCCGCCATCGCGGAAATCTTGGTTCCCCAGGGGCTGCTTTCCAGTCCGTGCGAAAATACGACGTGACGACTGGCCATGATCCGCTCCGAAACCCTGACGAGCCGATGGTATCAGTCCCCGCGTGGCCGCCACAGCAGCGCGTCGAGGTCATCCGTCATTTCATGGCTCGCCAGATCCACGCGGCCATTGCGAAACCGGACGCCCTCCTGCTCGAGCTTTTCGCGCTGCAAGCGGTATGGCCGCGAACCCGGTGGAAAGCTGATTGCGCCGCGCGCGTTGACCACGCGGTGCCAGGGAAGCCGCAGACCGTCGGGCGCCACCTTCAATGCATGGCCAACGAGGCGCGCACGGTGCGGCAGCCCCGCCCGGCGCGCGATGCCGCCATAGCTCGCGACCTGGCCGCGCGGGATCTTCGCAACTTCCTTCCAGATGCGCTCCAGCAGCCTGCGATCTGTGTCAGCCATCACCATTGATTGTAGCTGTGCCGTGTTATCGTCCGCCTGCCGTGGAAGCGCAGGACGAACGGACCCAGATCGATCCGACGGCCAATCCCTGGGCGATGCTGGCCTCGTTGCCCTTGTTTTCGGGCCTGCCGACGACCGTCATCGACGCCGCGGTGGCCGAACTCGAGTGGATCTCCGTGCCAGGCGGCGAGCTGCTGTTCGAGGCCGGCGCTCCTGCCGATTCCGTCTACTTCGTGGTCAGCGGTTGTCTTGGCGCCTTTGGCAGCAGCGGCGAACTCGTCGGCCGAATCGCCGCCGGCGAGACTGTCGGCGAGATGGGCCTGATCGTTGCGCGCCCGCGCGCCGCAACCGTGCGGGCGCTGCGCGATTCGGACCTTGCCCGGCTGTCGTCCGGCACCTTCGAACGCGTGCTGCTTTCGCATCCCGAGGCGATCCTGAGGCTCGCTCGACTCTCGGTCGAACGGCTGCTCGAAAACGCCCCCACCCGCAGATCAGCCCCGGCCGCACCCCGCACAATCACGGTCATTCCGCACAATCCCGGCATCGACGTCCTGGCACTGACGACCGGGCTGGTCCAGACGCTGTCCCGGCTCGGCCGCGTCGACCTGGTCAGCAGCGTGAGAGCGGCCCGCCATAGCAGTCAGTGGTTCCACGAAGTCGAGTCGCGAAACGATTTCGTCGTCTATGCCGCCGAGCCCGACGATACGGCCTGGACGCAATTGTGCGTTCGTCAGGCGGATGTGCTGCTGCTTGCCGCGCACGCGTCGGACGAAGCCGGGCCATGGCAGGTTCTCGACCGGCATGCGCATGCCACGCAGCGCGCCGAGCTTCTGTTGATCCACGAGGGCAGCATCGTCAATGGCGCAGCAGCGCGTTGGCGCCAGACGCTGCCCGGCGCGCCCTGCCACCACTTTCGCGGGCCCGCCGATATGCCGCGCATCGTGCGCCTGATGACGCATCGTGCCGTTGGGCTGGTGTTATCGGGCGGTGGCGCGCGCGGTTTTGCGCACCTGGGCGTTGTGCGTGCACTGCGCGAGCACGGCGTGCCGATCGACCTGGTGGGCGGTTCAAGCATGGGCGGCATACTCGCCGCAGGTGTTGCGGCCGACTGGACCAACGACGAATTGTTCGAACGCTTCCGCCGCAGCTTTGTGGAAACGAATCCGCTCTCGGATTTCACCTGGCCGCTCGTCTCGCTGGTTTCGGGCCGCAAGGTCGGACAGCTGTTGCGTCGTGAACTGGGGGACATCGACATCCAGGACCTGCCGCTGCCGTTTTTCTGTGTCTCCTCGAACCTGACGAGCGGCCGCGTTGCCGTGCACCAGCAGGGCCTGCTGTGGCGCTGGCTGCGTGCTTCAGTCGCGATACCGGGTGTTCTGCCACCGGTATTCCACGGCGGCGAGGTATTTGTTGACGGCGGCACGATGAACAATCTGCCGGTGGACGTCATGCGCGCCATGAATCGTGGTCCGGTGATCGGTGTCGACGCCGCCACCGACCCGACCTTCACGACCGACATCGACGCAACGGAGGCACCGTCGTTCTGGAATCTGTTCCGGCGCCAGCGCGGCCGGCGTAAACGTCCCAATATCCTGCAGATCCTGTGGCGCTCGGGCATGGTCAACAGTACGACCTCGCGGCAGGAGAACCGCGGCCAGAGCGACCTGTTGCTGATGCCGCCGCTCGAGTCGCTGGACCTGCTCGACTGGAAAGCCTTCGAGCGCGCGATCGACATCGGTTACCGTTACACCTGCGAGCGACTGTCGGGCGAAGCACTGGACCGTCTGAAATCATCTTTTTCATGATTGGAACACGCGGCTGGCAATTCTGGATCGACCGCGGCGGCACATTCACCGACATCATTGCGCGTGCGCCGGACGGCCGGCTGATCGTCGAGAAGCGGCTGTCGGAGGATCCCGATCGCGATCCCGGCGTCGCCGGCGTCCTGGCGCTGCTTGAGCGGCATGGCGGCGCCAATCCCGCGATCGAAGTTATCCGCATCGGCACGACGGTCGCAACCAACGCGCTTCTGGAGCGCCGCGGAGTGCCGACTGCGCTCGTCATTACGACCGGGTTTCGCGATGCGCTCGCGATCGGGTACCAGAATCGCCCCGAATTGTTCCGGTTGCGGATAGACCTGCCGCAGCCGCTTTATCGCGACGTCATCGAGGCCGATGAACGGTTGACAGCGGAAGGTGAGGTGCTGCGGCCACTCGACGAGAATCGGCTCGCCGCGGATCTCGGGCGCCTGCACGGGTCGGGCATCGGCAGCGTCGCGATCGTGCTGATGCACGGCTACCGGTACCCTGGGCATGAGCAGCGCGCCGCGGCGATAGCAAGGCTGGCGGGATTCGATGACGTCGTCGCCTCGCATGAATCGTCGCCGATGATCCGGCTTGTCAGCCGCGGCGACACGACGGTCGTCGATGCCTACCTCACGCCGCTGCTCGCGCGCTACGCCCGCCGCTTCCGCGACGGACTCGGCGCGCAGTTTTGCGACACGCCACTGCAATTCATGCAGAGCAATGGCGGTCTCGTCGCACCGGAGGCGTTTCGTGCGTCGAATGCCGTGCTCTCCGGCCCCGCTGGCGGGCTGGTCGGAACGGCGCGCGCTGGCAAGGCGCTCGGGCGCTCGCGACTCATTGCCTTCGACATGGGCGGGACCTCGACGGACGTCGCGCTCTACGACAACGGCTGCCCGCAGCGTTATGAGACCACGATTGCCGGCGTGCGCCTGCAGACACCAATGATGAATATCCACACGGTCGCGGCCGGCGGCGGTTCCATGCTGCACTTCGAGGGCGGCCGCCTGCGCGTCGGGCCGCAATCGGCGGGCGCGAATCCCGGGCCCGCCTGCTATCGCCAGGGTGGCCCGCTGACGGTCACCGACCTGCAGCTGCTACTGGGCCGGATCCGCCCCGAGTTCTTCCCGGCGGTATTCGGGCCTGGCCGCGACCTGCCGCTCGACGCGCACACCGTGCGACAGCAATTCGAAGAACTCGCAGTGCGTGTATCGGCCGACGCAGGCATGCCGACTTCCGCCGACGGTCTCGCCGCAGGATTCCTGGATGTGGCAATCGAGACGATGGCGCGTGCGATACGCCATGTATCGGTGCGCCAGGGCCACGATCCGGCCGAATTCGCATTGTTCTGCTATGGCGGCGCCGCCCCGCAGCATGCCTGCCGGGTCGCTGAAGCACTCGGCATCAGGGAGATCCTGATTCACCCGTTGGCCGGCGTGCTGTCGGCCTGGGGCATCGGGCTCGCCGACCGCAGTCTGCAGCGCAGGCAGAGCGTAGAGCAGCCACTGGCATCCGTTTCACGTAAGGCACTCGCTGCGGAACTTGATGCAATGTGTCTGGAGCTGCGCGATTCGCTGATCGCGCAGGGCGCAGACGCCGGGACGCTCCGGCTGTCGCAGATCGTCGAGTTGCGCGCACCGGGCACCGAGACGGCGATTGGAACTCCACTCGATGACCCAGCGCGGATGCAGGACCGGTTCAGCGCCGAATTCCGCCAGCGCTTCGGATTTCTTCCGGAACTCGATAGCTTGATCGTCGCGACATTGCGCGCCGAGGTCCTGGCCCCGGGCGAGGCGGCGGCCGGCGACCTGCCGCGCGCTACCGCGACAAGATCCCCGACTCAGGATGGCCGCGTTCGAGCCTGGTTCGGCGGATGGCGCGAGGTTCCAGCAATCGACCGCGCGGGTCTTTCGACCGGCGACGCGATCGCCGGACCGGCACTGATCGTCGAGCCAAACTCCACGACCGTAGTCGAGTCAGGATGGAGCCTGCACCTGCTCGAGGCCGGCGAGCTGAAACTCGTGCGTGATGGCGTGTCTGCGCCCGAGCGCACTGCCGTGCGGCACCCGGATCCGGCGCTGCTCGAGATCTACAATCACCGCTACATGCAGGTCGCGGAGCAAATGGGCGCCGTGCTGCAGGCAATCGCCGTCTCCGTCAATATCCGCGAACGGCTGGATTTTTCATGCGCGCTGTTCGACGCAGGGGGCGCGCTGATTGCGAATGCGCCGCACATGCCGGTGCACCTCGGCTCGATGGGTGCGAGCGTACGCGCGGTGATCGAGCGAAATGCGGGAGAGCTTCGCCCCGGGCGCGCATGGATGCTGAACGCGCCCTATGCAGGCGGGACGCACCTGCCGGATATCACCGTCGTCAGCCCGGTCTTCACCGCGGGCGACCGCCGTCCGGCATTCTTCGTCGCATCGCGCGCGCACCATGCGGACATCGGCGGCATCACGCCCGGCTCCATGCCTCCGGCCAGCCGTCACATCGACGAGGAAGGCGTACTGATCGACAATTTCCTGCTGGTCGACGGCGGCCGCCTGCGTGAGCGTGAACTGCGGGCCGCGCTGACATCCGGCACATGGCCGGCGCGCAACCCTAACCAGAATGTTGCCGACCTGAAGGCGCAGCTCGCCGCCAATTCACGCGGCATGTCCGAGCTCGGGCGGCTGATCGAGTTGCATGGCCGCGATCAGGTCGAGGCCTACATGGGGCACGTGCAGGACAATGCCGATGCTTTCGTGCGCGAAGTAATCGGGCGCCTCTCGGATGGCCATCGCCGCTACGAACTCGACGACGGCAGTGCGATCGAGGTAGCGGTCAGGATCGACCGCGCGGCACGCGCCGCGGTGATTGATTTCGCAGGAACATCGGCCCAGAGCGCCGGCAACTTCAATGCGCCGCTTGCCGTCTGTACGGCGGCTGTGCTGTACGTGTTTCGCACGCTGATCGATGCCGATATCCCGCTCAACGAGGGCTGCCTGCGGCCGCTCGAGATTCGCGTGCCACCGGGCTCGATGCTGAACCCCGTGCCGCCCGCCGCGGTCGTCGCCGGCAATGTGGAAACCTCGCAGTGCATCGTCGACACCCTGTACGGAGCACTCGGCGCGCTGGCCGCTTCGCAGGGAACCATGAACAACCTGACATTCGGGGATGCCGAGCGGCAGTATTACGAGACGATCGCGGGTGGTTCCGGCGCAGGGCCCGGTTTTGACGGCGCATCCGGCGCGCAGACGCACATGACCAACTCGCGGCTCACAGATCCCGAGGTGCTGGAAGCACGCTATCCGGTACTGGTCCGCGAATTCCGCTACCGCCGTGGCTCCGGCGGCCCGGGCCGGCATCGCGGCGGCGACGGCCTCGTCCGCCGCATCGAATTCCGCAAGCCCATGACCGCTGCCATCCTGTCAAATCACCGGCGGATCGCGCCATTCGGGCTCGCCGGTGGCGGCGATGGCGCGACCGGGATCAATCGGCTGGAACTTGCGGGCGGCGGGTCACGCGAATTACCCGCTTGCGCAAGTATCGAGGTGAAAACCGGCGATGCGCTCGTGATCGAAACGCCGGGTGGCGGCGGTTACGGCAGCGCCTGAATCAGACGCCGCCTCCGGCGGGCAGTTCGAGCTCCTCGAGTGCCTGCGTGACGCCGGTTCCCGGTAGACCGGTCAAATTAGGACTCACGGCCTGCGCGCGGCTCCCGCCGGCGCGGTGACTGATCATGTAGGCGTGGAATTCGCCCGACCGCGCGGCCGCAAATCCGAACAGGATGTTGACGATGCCGCGTTCGCGATGCGCCTCGCGGTTGACCCGCTCATTGCACAACACGAACCAGCGATCGCCGGGCTCGCGATGCGCGAATGCGCCGCGCTCCTCGAGTGACCCAAGGAATGCCCGCACCTGTGCTGCGGCACGCCGCCAGGTCGGCGGCTCATTCGGCTCGAACAACATCCAGCGCGTGCCGCGCTCGATGCTGTTGATGATCAGGAACGCAAGTCTGCGTGCCGGAAGCATCCGCCAGTCCACCGCTCGAGCGCCCGGTCCGGCCATCGTGCAGGCGATCGGCACTTCGCGGCCCGGCCGCCGGATTGTCTGCACGGTATTGACGCCGCAGGCCACGAGACGCGCGCGGTAGTTGTCGTCGACCGCGCAGATCGGCCGCAGGCCTGGACGCAATGCGGTGTCCTCGCCGGTCACAGCGGACCAGACCGGCATGGAATTCGCCGCCCGCGACAGTGTCCCGGCCACGGCGCCGCAGGGCGCGAAGGCCTCGAAGTGTCCACGCAGCTTGTCGTAAGCCAGCAGCCTCGGAAAATACATGCATGCCGTGTCGGTGGGCATTGCCCAGTTGCGCATCTCCGCGAGCGCCTTGCCCGCCGAATCCCAGGCCACCGGCGGGTCGACGAACAGCAACGCCCGCCGTTCGCGGCAATAGCGATTGGCGACCAGCAGAGTGCTCGCCCCGACATCGGTGTCGCGCGCCAGCGGCGGAATGCACAGGAAGTTGAATGTCTCGATGGCGTCCAGCGCAAACAGGCCCGTGCCATCCGCTGCCGAGCCGATCAGGTCGTAGTCGGTCAACGTGCCACCGTCATCGCCGTCCGGATTCGATACTTCGTAACCGGCGAGCCCGCGTGGATCACCGCGCGGTGTCGGGTTCGGGCGCTGCGACGGCAGCGCGCCGACAACCCGCGCGAGCTGGGAGTCGGCGAGTGTCGTCGCGACATGGCGCGTGGCATCCGGCAGCACCGTCAGTCGCCGGTAGATTTCCTGGTCTTCAATGTGCTCGGAGCCGGGCGTCCGGACGCGCTGCAGCACCAGGTTGAAGCGGTCTTCCTCGTTGTCGCCGATGCCGTCGTAGTCGACCGCGGCGCGCAGGAATTCCCGTGTTCCGGGCGACAGCGCCTGCAGCACCAGTGTGCCGCCACCCGCCGGCAGTGTCAGCGTGCAGCAGCGCGCTCCGTTCGCGACACGGACGACGAATGCAGTGCGGCCGCCGTTTTCAAAATACTGCTCGACGGCGTAGGAAAGCGTGCTGGGTTGCCAGAGTCCGCCGAAGACGCGCTGGAAATCGGTGAAGCTAGCCATCTGGACGGGTCGATTGACCGGACCGCGCAGGCAGCGACCGACGAACGCCGTATTTGCCGTCGGCGACTCCGCGATGGCCTGTTCGGAACCGGCGTCTTCGTGAACTTGTATGCCGGTCAGTCGTTCCGCCACCGGACACTCCCCCGGGTTTGCGGAAGATTATCACAGGGCCACTGCACGGGCCCGGCTGGTTTATGCTGCCGAACCCCGCTCATCGACATTCACTGATGCGCATGAACACCGACACCGGGCGCTGGCAGCTCGGCTTTACGATGTCCCTGACCACGGCGGTGCTGTGGGGATTCCTGCCGATCGCGCTGAAGGTCGCGCTGACCGGCATGGATGTGTACACGATCACCTGGTGGCGCTTCGCGGTGTCGATGCTGGCCCTCGGCGCATTCCTCGCCTGGCGCGGCCAGCTGCCGCGTCTGCGCGACGCCGGGTGGAGCGCATCCATGGTTCTCGGCATCGCGCTCGTGATGCTGCTCGCCAACTACGTGCTCTACCTGATCGCACTTGACCTCACGACGCCCTCGGTCGCGCAGATTGTCATCCAGCTGGCGCCACTCTTGCTCCTGCTGGGCGGTGTATTCGTGTTCCGCGAACGCTTCTTGCCGCGCCAGTGGCTCGGATTCATGGTGCTGGGCATCGGCCTGCTGCTGTTCTTCAACAACCGCCTGCCCGAGCTCACGCGGCCCACTCAAGGGTTGGGGCTCGGCGTCGCGCTGATGGTCGTCGCGGCAATCGCCTGGGCAATTTACGGGCTCGCGCAGAAACAATTGCTTACGGTCTTCACGTCGCGCCAGGTACTTTGGATGCTTTATGTCGGCGCAAGCATCGCACTGCTGCCGACCGCTGCGCCGATGGCCGTGCTGAATTTGGATGGGCTGCAGCTCTCGATGCTGGCCTTCTGCTGCGCCAACACAGTAATCGCCTACGGCGCCTTCGGCGAGGCCCTGCATTATTGGGACGTGTCCCGCGTCAGCGCAGTGCTGACGACAGCGCCGTTGTTCACGATGGCGTCGATGTGGCTGGTCGACAGGCTCGGCTGGGAATTGCTGCCGCCGGAGGGCCTGAATGCCTGGAGCATCGTCGGCGCGCTCGCAGTGGTTGGTGGTTCGATGACCTGCGCGCTCGCGGGGCGCGCGGGCAGGCCCTGATCAGCGGCCTGCGGTCGCCGCGTCAGCCTCGCCGGTCACTAGCTGCTTCTTGAACTCCGGTTCGCCTGCGTACTGGTCTTCGACACCATCCCAGCTCGCACCCTTCGGCAAGGCATTGCGCACGCGCGGCGCCTGCGCCAGCAGCGCCTCGAGATCCGGCGCCAGACCCGGACCGACCGGTAACGCTATGCCACGCGGCTTCGCCGCCGCCTGGCGGATCGCTTCCCAGTCGATCGATCCGCTTTTTGCCGCGACCCTCTTCCAAAGGGTGGCGTGTGGCTTTACCGCATTCTTGCGCAGCGCCTTCGGCACGTCCGACCAGTCGCGCTTGTCGTCTTCGTGCGGCGCATACGCCTGGATCAGCAGTTGTTCGCCCCGCCAGCCCAGCAGGTAAGGCTGATTGACAACGGTCACGCGCGTACCAATCGGTGTCGAGTCGTAAAGAGCCTCGATGTCTTCCGGGTAGAGCCGGATGCAACCATGGCTCGAGCGCATGCCGACACCCGGTGGCTTGTTGGTGCCGTGGATCAAGTAACTGGGCCAGCCGAGCCGCATCATGTGGCGCCCGAGCGGGTTGTCGGGACCGGCCGGCACTTTGGCCGGCAGGATGTCGCCGTCCTCAGCGTGCTCCTGGCGCACCGACAGCGGAGGCGTCCACACCGGATCCTTGACTCGTGCGACAACCTTGGTGCTGCCCTCGGGCGTCACCCAGCCGACCCTGCCGATGCCGATCGGATGGGTAATCACCTCGAGCGGTGCGTCTTTCTGGCGCTTCGGATAGTAGTAGATCCGCATCGCGGCCAGGTTGAGCACCAGTCCTTCGCGCGGCGCGTCGGGCAGCACGAACTCCGTCGGCAGTACGACCGGGGTGCCCTCGCCGGGCAGCCAGGGATCGACACCGGGATTGGCACGGATGATCTCTTCGTAGCCGACATTGAAACG
>JAENJD010000068.1 GCA_016844605.1 Steroidobacteraceae bacterium | reverse complement strand
GGCCAGAAATTCTGCGTCGTGCGGGTGCATGACAAGGATTTCGCGACGCGCGCCCGCAACTGGGACTGAGCGGCCATCAACCTGGAGATCACCATGGCAGCACTCATGCAACGATTCGGCGGCCAGACCTATGCGCTCATGCGCATCATGACGGGCTTTTTGTTCCTTTGGCACGGATCGCAGAAACTGCTGGGATTCCCGCTGCCGGCGCCGGACGCGCCCGCATTCATCATCTACATCGCGGGCTCGATCGAACTGATCGGCGGCGTGCTGGTGATGTTCGGTCTGTTCACGCGCTGGGCGGCATTCCTGTGTTCCGGCCTGATGGCCGCCGCGTACTTCATGGGCCACGCCAAGCAGGGCTTCTTTCCGCTGATCAACAAGGGCGAGCTCGCGGCGCTCTACTGTTTCGTGTTCCTGTTCATCTCCGCGCACGGCTCCGGCATCTGGAGCGTCGACGGTGCGCGCAGCAAGTCGGGAGGCTGAAAGCACGGCCGATGTTCGTCAAGGTTTGCTGTATCGCCGATCTTGCGGAGGCGCGGCTCGCGATTTCCGCGGGCGCCGCGGCCATCGGGCTCGTATCCGAGATGCCGAGCGGCCCGGGCGTCATTCCCGATGAGCTGATCGCCGAGATCGCCGCGGCCGTCCCGCGCCCCACCGAAACATTCCTGCTGACCGCGCGGTGCGATGCGGATGCGATTGCCGATCAGCACCGGCGTTGCGGCACGACGGCGCTTCAACTCGTCGACCATGTGCCTGCTACGGAGCTACGCCGGCTACGTGCTCTGCTTCCCGGCGTGCGCCTGGTGCAGGTCGTGCATGTCGGGGGCGAGGAGTCCGTCGACGAGGCGTGCGCCGTCGCAGGATTGATTGACACGCTGCTGCTCGACTCGGGCAACCCGTTGTTGCCGGTGAAGCAGTTGGGCGGCACGGGCCGTGTGCACGACTGGTCGTACAGCCGGCGGATCCGCGAGATTGCGGGCGTGCCGGTACTTCTGGCGGGTGGCCTGCACCCGGGCAATGCCAGGGCCGCGATCGATTTGGTCGCCCCGGCGGGTCTCGATGTTTGCAGTGGACTGCGGACCGGCGGACGCCTTGATGCCGGAAAGCTCGCGGCATTCATCGCGGCCATCGGCTGATATGATCACGATCCCGCAAGGATCATCAGGAGACTGGCCATGATCGGTTATGTGTGTCTCGGTACAAATGACCTGCCGCGCGCGGCGAAGTTCTACGACGCACTGCTCGGTGCAATTGGCGGGAAGCGCTTCATGGAATTCGAGACGTTCATCGCCTGGAGCGCCGGCAAAGACAAGCCCGGACTCGCGCTGACAAAGCCATTCGACGGCAAGCCCGCGAACGTCGGCAATGGCGTCATGGTCGCGCTGGCCGTGGACAGCCCGGCGAAGGTTGATGCCATGTATCGCAAGGCGATCGAACTCGGCGGCACCGACGAGGGCCCCGCCGGCCCGCGCGGCGACGATTTCTACGCCGGGTATTTTCGCGATCCCGACGGCAACAAGCTGAGTTTCTTTTACATGAAGTGAGCGAAATATTCTCCATCGCGACCGTGGCCGGCTGGGGCGACATGGACGCCAATGCGCACATGGCGAATGTCGCCTACATGAACAAGTGCGTGGACTCGCGCATGAGTTTCTTTACGCAAAATGGCTTCCCGGCGACCGAGTTTGCGCGACGCAGGATCGGGCCCGTCGTGCGGCGCGACGAGATCGATTATTACCGTGAGGTGGCGCTGCTCGAGCCGATCACCGTCACGCTGGCGCTCGGCGGCTGCGCGCCAGACGGCTCGCGATTCCGGCTGGTCAATGAAGTGGTGCGCGCCGATGGCAAGGTCGCCGCGCGCGTTCGCACCGAAGGCGGATGGCTCGATCTGGAAGCGCGCAAATTGATTGCACCGCCGCCGGAGATTTTGATGGCGCTTCAGCGCCTGACACGCAGCGACGATTTCGAAGAACTTCAGTCCAGCCTGCGCACATGAGAGCCTGGCACGGTGGCTGCCACTGCGGCGCGCTGGGATTCGAGTTCCGCACGGCGCTCCCGCCCGCGGCCTGGCCCGTGCGCGCCTGCCAGTGCAGCTTCTGCCTGAAGCACAGCGGCGTCTATACGTCGGACCCGTCGGGATCCGTGCGCTTCGCGCATAGCGAGCCGCAGCTGCTGTCGCGCTACCGCTTCGGCCACCAGACAGCGGACTTTATTTTCTGTGGACGTTGTGGCGGCTATCTCGGCGCAGTGACCGAGGAGGACGGGCAAGCACTGATGGTGGTCAATCTCCACGCGCTCAATCCACAACCCGAAGGCCTGTCGGCCGCGCAGCCGATGTCCTACGACGGCGAATCCAGCGACTCACGCGATTCACGTCGCGCGGTGCGCTGGACACCTGTGCTGAATTCCTAGCGCTGCAACACGTACTCGCCCGGCGCATCGCCGAGCGGCGCATAACCGGCCGCGGGTGCACCCATCTCAGGCGGCGCGACGCGTTCCGCTGACGAATGCGTCTTGAGCCATACGGCCCAGGTCGGCCACCAGGAGCCGGGTAGTGGTGCGGTGGTCTCAAACCATTCATCTGCGCTCACAGGCAATTCGCCGGTACGGCGTGTGCGCACGCGATGGCGGCGCCTCGGATGCACCGGCCCGCTGATGATGCCGGCATTGTGGCCGCCGCTGGTCAGCAGGAATGTGAATTCCGGCGACCCGGTCAGCTTGTCGAGTTTGTAGACCGATTTCCAGGGCGCGACATGATCAGTCTCGGTGCCGACGATGAACATCGGCACCTTGATGTCGGCGAGCTGGATGGTCTCGCCCTCGACCTTGAAGCGGCCTTCCGCGAGATCATTCCGGAGGTAGAGGCCGACCAGGTATTCGGTATGCATCTTCCAGGGCATACGCGTGCCGTCGGCATTCCACGCCATCAGGTCGATCATGCCCTCGCGCTCGCCCTTGAGGTAGGACTTCACGGCCGGCTGCCACAAGAGATCGTGCGCGCGCAACATCGCGAAGGCCCCACCCATCTTGGCCGAATCGAGCACGCCCTCCTTGTACATCAGTGCTTCCAGCATCTCGATCTGGGCAGGGCTGATGAAAAGCGAGAGTTCCCCGGGTTCGCTGAAGTCGGTCTGCCCCGCGAACATGGTGATGTCGCGGATGCGCTTGTCGCCCTTGCGGGCAAGCGCCGCGGCCGCGATCGAAAGCAGCGTGCCGCCGATGCAATAGCCGACCGCGTGAATGCTGCGATCCGGCACGACGGCGGAAACGGCATCGAGCGCGGCGTAGACACCCCTGCGCAGGTAATCGTCCATGCCAAGCTCGCGATCCGCGGCGGTCGGATTCTTCCACGAGATCATGAATACCGTGTGTCCCTGGTCCACGAGCCAGGCGACCAGCGAATTCTTCGGCGACAGATCGAGGATGTAGTACTTCATGATCCAGGCCGGCACGATCAGGAGCGGCTCGGCCTGGACGTCGGGTGTCGTGGGCGAGTACTGGATCAGTTCGATCAGGTCATTGCGGAAGATGACCTGGCCCTCGGTGACCGCCACCGTCTGGCCGACGCGAAACTCCTCAGTGCCGGGTGCCTCGCCGCCACTCAGCGTCCGCTCGAGATCATCGAGGAAATTCTTGTAACCGCGGGCGAGATTCTGGCCGCGCTCGGCGACGGTCTGCTGCAGGATTTCGGGATTGGTCAGTGGGTTGTTGGTCGGCGACATCGCCTCGGCAACCTGGCGCGCCGCGAATTCCACGAGCTGTGCGTTGCGCGGCTCTACGCCCGGGACGGCGCGCGCCGACTGCTCCATCAGCGCCATGCCACTCTGAAAGGCCTGCGCGTAGACATTGAATGGATATTGCTTCCAGGCCGGACTCGAGAATCGCCGATCGCCGTTTTCACTGGGCGCGAGCGGTTTGCCCTTCGCCGCTTCCGCATGGAAGCGCCAGAGGTCCATGGCCTGTTTCAGCGCATTTTTCTGGAGTTCCGCCTGCTTCTCAGGCGAGCGGGCGAGATTGAGCCACCAGTCCCAGAATGCCGTGCCGTAGTCCTGCGGCGCGAGGCCGCCGGTCGCTTTGCCGAGCATGGAGCGGAATTCACGATCGACCGCGTTGATTTTGTCGTCGTCTTTCGTCATGCGCCGATTATAAGGTGCCGGCAACCGTCAGAACGTGTCCTTGATCGCAATGGCATGGTCGGCAAGGCGGACCGGGTCGGGCTTGACATGCTCGCCGATCAGCTTGCGCGCGGCCATGAAATCCTTCACGTGATTGACCGCATCGAGCGCGATCAGCTCGCCGCCTTGCAGGTAGCAGCAACTGAACGCGCGTTCCGCGGGATCTCCGCGAATCACGACCGAGTCGTAACCCTGGCACAAGCCCACGATCTGCAGCTTGAGTTCGTACTGGTCGGACCAGAACCAGGGTGTCTTGTCGTGAGCCAATACGCGGCCGCAGATATTTGCCGCGGCCGTGCGCGCCTGCTCGAAGGCATTGTCCACGGATTCGAGCCGGATGCGGCGGCCATAGCGTGGGCTCGGATGGCTGCAACAGTCGCCGATGGCGTAGACATTCGAGTCGCTCGTGCGGCAATGCTCGTCCACGGCGATGCCATCCTCGCAGCGTATCCCCGCGGCGCTCGCCAATTCCGTGTTTGGCACGAGCCCGACGCCGACCAGCACGAGATCCGCGGGCACGCGCGTGCCGTCGGTGCATTCGACGGCGGTGACCCGCGTGTCGCCGAGGAGCGCGCTGACCCTCTTGCCGATCAGGATCGAGACGCCATGAGCGATGTGCTCGCCGGCATAAAAGCGGCTCATTTCCGGTGCGACCACGCGGCTCATCACGCGGTCCATCATCTCGATGACCGTGACGTCGAGACCGAGCTTGCGAAAGGTGGCGGCACATTCGAGCCCGATGTAACCGGCGCCGACGATCACGGCGCGAGTGCCAGCTGCGGCCTCTGCCCGGATCGCAGTAACATCCGCCATCGTGCGCAGCACGTGCACGCCGGCGAGACCGGCGCCCGGCACCGGTAAGGCCCTGGCACGGCCGCCGACTGCCAGCACCAGCTTGTCGTAGGCGAGCCGGTCGCCGTCGGCGAGCTTCAGTTCACGCGCGTCCGTGTTGATCTTTTCGACGGCGTTGCCGAGCAGCAACTCGCAGTGAATGGTTTCGTAGAAAGCCGCGTGGCGGATTGGCAGGCGGTCGGCTTCCATCTCACCGGCAAGGAATTTCTTGGAAAGGGGTGGGCGCTGATAGGGGAGCAGCGGCTCTTCACCGACCAGCACCAGCCGCCCGGTGAAATGCTCGTGGCGCAGGCTGTCCACGACCTGCGCGGCAGCGTGGCCCGCACCGATGACGGCAATCGTGTCCTGCACGCGCTAAGTATCCACGATTGCGCCGTACTTCGCGCGCGCCGCGTCAACGGAAACGCAGGTCAGACGTGGCGGGCCGCCGCCGTGCATTTCGGACTGCGGCCAGGTCAGTTCCCACAATCTGCCGTCATCAGGGTCCCTGTACAACTCGCCCCACCCTGACGAGTCGGCACCCAGTTGCACGAGGTGGCTGGCGATCAACCATTCGATTCTCTTGCAGGTCGGATCGGCAACGATCCTGTCTCGTTTCTCCAGCCAGGCGCCGAGCAAGTGCGTCTCGCTCGTAGCGAGGCGTGCTTGCTCATTCACTTCGTCACTCCGCATAGCTGACGATGATGTCACTGACGCAGCCGCGCGGGTCGAACTCTGACGTCACGCTCCCCCAGGGGTATTCATAGGGCGGCGCGCCAAACTCCGCGCGCAGCCATTCGTCATGTTTGAGCTTTCGTTCCTGCTCCAGTTCGGCCGTCCAGCGCGATGGGTCGTCCGTTGGCATGCTCATCAGAAGGAAAACCTGCTGCAGTCGTTCTTCTTTGAAGGTCGCGTTGCAGCTGACCCCAATTTCAGGAATGAAATTGTAGGTAACCCAGGGTTCGTTGGCGACCGCCACTTTCGACGACTTGGCCAACTGGCTCCGCAGGAATGCTTGCCTGTCCATGTGCCTTGTGATGGTGCCTTCGGGAAATGCAACTGAGCCATCGGTCATCTGAATCTTCATCTCAGGGACTCAGTGGAAAGTCGGACATGCGGCGGAGCGTGCTCGCGAACGACGGCACGAAGATTTGCGGCAACCACCCGGGGCCATGCGTCCGGTTCGCAATCGCAAGAGCCATCGCCGCAGGCGTGTCCTCGAGAACCTCGTATGCCGCGACGCGAGAGCGAAAGCCATACTTCTCGTGGAATCGGACCTGCAGACCGCCAAACAACTTGGTGGCACTTTCACCGGAGCGGCGCAAGGCGCTCATCGTCGTGTAGAAGGCGCTTTGGCCTGGATAGCCACCGAAAATGATCGTGCCCTTCTTCAACATGATGTCCTTGAAGCGATCGACGCCTGGATAATTTCTCGTGCCCTGAAAAGTCCTGGCGATCCTGCTTGGCGCTGCGGCGGCGATCTCGGCGCCACCCTTCCGCACAATGCCAGCAGCACCGCCGAGGAAATATCCGACGTTGCCGAGTGTAGCTCCGATGCTCCCGGCCGTGGAATCGGGCACGTTGAACCACTCGAAATCCATGTTCGAGTCGAAGAGCCAGGTGACCGGCGCCGAGTTGAACGCGAGATTGCCAATTCGTGCGGCCGCGCCCTGCAGGAAATCGGCGGTCGAGTTGTGCGACAGGGTCGGATCGGCCCGCGTACCGACAGTCAGCACAACGCTTGCGGGGAATGAGATCCTGGCCTGCTGCATCGCGCAGGTAAGTGCGTTGCTGTCCTGGCCGCAGGGGTCGCGCTGCGAGGCGGATTCCACCTGGGGGCTGTAGCCGCCAAAATAGCGCACGAAATCGGCCCAGCGTGCTCCGATCAAAGTGACCTGTGCGCAGCCGCCGGACGGCGCCTCCATGCATGGTACTTCCTCATCGAATCCGCTCGGATCGATGTAGCTCAAGGGATTGTTGAGCACGTAGGCGTAGCGATTCAGGCTCTGCCCGGAGAATGGATCCGGCACGTACGGATCCGCGCTGATGAATCGGCCGATTCTCGGGTCGTAGACCCGGCCGTTCATATGGATCAGTTCCAGATTGTCGAGCTGCTCGTGGCCGGTAAACCCATCGCGGGTATTCGCCGCGATGGCGGCAAGCTCAGAAGCGCCTGGAGCGCCGCTCCAGTTCGCGCCGCGACGGGCACCGAAAGCGCCAAAACTCTCCGCGACGAGAGTCTTGCCATTCGCGTCCAGCAACTTGTCGGTGCTGCCCAGGTGATCGTGGGTCAGATAGCGTGTCGCTGCTGCTGTTCCGTTGTTGTAGCGCAGGTGCAGTGCCGCCGCGCCGGTCGGGGCAAGGACGTAATGCCGCCAGGTCGTCACACCGGCGCGCGTCACCTTTTCCATCAGCTCGCCGGCGTAGATGGTCGTTTCGGTCACGCCTCCCTGGCTTGCGAGCTGCTTCCACCGATTGCCCGCGGAACCGTGCCAGAACTGGCTGCTACTGCCATTCGCGCCCGTGATCGTGATCGGCAGGTTGTCACTGGTCCAGCTGATCGACGCGCCACCACGGCTCGTCGTGTTGCCGTTTGCGTCGTAGCCGTAGGTCTGCCCGCCGGCAGCAGTGACGGCATGCTTCTGGCTGGAGTGATAGCTGAAGCAGGGCGCAGCGGTCGGGCAGACGTCGGACTTCCAGGTGATGTTGCCGATCAGGTCGTAGCTCAAGTCCAGGTTGGTCGCGCCGTTGAGCCGCGCATCGTCAAGCCGGTCAAGCGCGTCGTAGCGGAAGTTCTCGATCAGGCCCTGCCTGTGGTCTTCACGCCGGGTCAGGTTGTCATTGGCGTCCCAGGCATAGGCAAGATCCTGGATCGCACTGCCGCCGCCGACACCGGACTGGCGGTAATCCATTGCGCCGCTGACCGGATTGAAGCCTGTGACGATGCGGATTGCGGCACCCAACGTCTCGTCGATGACGTTTCCGGCCGCGTCCTGGGTGTTGAGCCGCCAGAATGAAGTGGCGGGCGCGTTGGCGTCCTTGATGCGCATGAGCTGGCCGGATTCGTATTCGTAACCGAGCTTGAAACGGCTGCCCGAACCTGTGCCGGGATAGGTCAGTGAATCGAGCAGGCCCTGGCCGTTGTATGCGTAGTCGTATCGATAGCTCGCATCGCTGGTGATCGTGCGCGTCGAGGGCCGGCCGTAGGAATCATAGACCAGGCTTTCCGAGTAGCCGGGCCCCGCAATTGCTGCGAGCCGGCCGATGTCGCGTTTCGTTGCCGATGCGCCCCAGGTCCAGCTGCTCGTTCCTTCTGGCGCACTGCGACTGGTCGGTCGGCCGAGCTTGTCGTAGGTGAATGTCGCGACCTGCGCCTTTGCATCGCGCAGCGCGGCGATCTCGCCGAGTGCGTTTGGCGTGTATGTCCAGGCACCCATATCCATGTCGGTCTGCGCAAGCTTCATGCCGCGCGCGTTGTAGGCGATCGTGCCTACAACGTTGCTCAGCGCATCGCGAACCAGCAGCAGCCGTCCGAAGGCATCGTATTCATATTGGGTATTTCCGCCCGCGGCATCGCCGACCCGCATGAGTCGCCCCCAGGCGCTGCGTGTTTCGGTCGCGACGTGTCCCAGCGGATCGGTCTGTGTGGTGGCATGCCCGTCGTAGCGCCAGACGGCTGCGCGATCCATCACGCCACTCGACGAGCGCAGCGAAGCGGCCACCGGTCGGTCGAGCGAATCGTATTCAAACTGCCAGTAGCCACCCGCGACGCTACCGGACCAGAACGGGACGTATTGGCGGATTACCCGGCCACGCGCGTCGGAATCGGCGGCGATCATGGTCATGCCGCCGCCGGGCTGGCGGATTGCGGAGCGGAAGCCGCGCCCCAGCTGATCCACATCGATGATCGTCGTGCCCTGGGTGACGCCAGAGTTGTCCTTTTCCTGCTGCGTGAGCTGGTAACGCGTGCGCGAATCGCAGCCGGCTGTGCAGGCTGCGCGTGACCATTGCGTGATGGTTTGATCAGGCCGAGTTTCCTGCGTCGGCCGGCCGAAAGCGTCGTAGGTCCAGTTCACGGTCAGGGCATTGGGGTCGGTCATCGCGATCGGCAGGCCAGCGCCGTAATCCCAGGCCAGGGCGGTCGTCTGGGACAGCGGGTTCGTCATGCCGACAGGCAACTGCCCGCGGCTGCCCCAGTTGAGGGTCGTGGTGCGAGCACTCATGCCAATGCCTGTGACCGAGCGGCTCGCGAGATTGCCGAAGCTGTCGTAGGCGAGACCGAAGGTCACCTGCCACTGGCTGTTGCCGGGTTCGAGTCGTTGCTGCGTCGGCCGGCACTTCAATCCGTCCCAGCTCTGGTTGAAATTTCGCGTGAGCGCTGCGCCGCCCGTGAGGCTATGGCTTGCGGTGAGCTGCAGGCCTTGTGGCCGCCCCAGGCACCAGTTCACCGTGTCGTTGAGCACGGAAGTCTGGAGAGTACGCAGACTGCTCGATGAGCCGGCATTGCCACCGCCCGCGATCTCGGTGATGGTTGTTGTCTCGTCGCTTACCAGACCGGATGTCGCATCGATTGCGGCGACAGTGTGTGCCGTGGTTGCAATCTGCGCACCGTCGTAGGCGCCGCCTACCTCGTAATATCGCTGGACCGTCGATGACGCATATGGAAAGCGGCGCAAGGCAACGCCGCTACCGAGATTCAGGGTCGTCCAGGTGTAGGAGGTTTCGCTGATCGGGGCGCCGGAACCCTGACGCACGACGACCGTCGCAGGCAGTCCGGTGAAAGGGAAATCCTGACGTCGCGTTTCCTCGACGCGCGTTCCAATGCCCGGCGTCAAATCCACGCTAGTGCGTGTTGCGAAGCCGAGCGTGCCGCGTCCCAGAAGGTGTCCGCGCAGACCCTGGTAGCTGTAGCGAGTCGCTGTCATCGACCCGAGCCCGGTGCCATCCGTCGTGCTTAGCTCGGAAATGACATAGGCGGACGATTGCTGGTCCTGAATGGGATAGGCGGCGCCGGATCCGCGGGTGTAGACGGCCGGATCGGTTAGCGGCCGGTAGTCAAATGCGGCGGTGACGCCGAAGCCATCGGTCGCAGAGAGGAGAACATCCGGCCTGGGGCCGTTGCGCAATCGCCGATAGAGCACGCTGCCAATCCGCGTGACGAGGTCTTTCAGACCGTCTCCATTGGCGTCAAAGGCGATTGCCGTGTTGGCGCCGTTGGTTGCGATCCCCGTGTCCACTGCTGGGGCGAGTGAGTCGCCGTGCGACAGGACAACCAGCCAGTTTGTCGCTCCCGAGAGCAGCAAATCGTCCCGGCCGTCATTGTTCCAGTCGTGGCCAATGTTTTGCGCGCCACCTGAAGTCGGCGCCGCAAGTTCCGGGCCGGACCAGTACACGCCGCAACCGCTCACACGGACGCGCAACGATCCGGTGTAATGGGTATAGGCGAAGTCCGTGCAGCCATCGCCGTTGATGTCTGCGAGTCCGGCGCCCGCGAAGGAGCCGTCGAAATAATCTGTCGCGTACGTGGTCGCCGCGATGCGGGCGACCGTGTAGTTCTCGTTCATCAGCAGGTCTTCGCCGCCGTCACCGTCGAGATCGATGTGCTGGCCGGGACGACCGAGGAATTCACCGCCTTGCGGGTAGTCGTATCCGATCGCCGTGGCCTGCTCGTAGAGCATCACCGGACTTGCGGAGAATCCGCCGCCCGGTAGCGCGTAGCGCACCTGCACGATGAGACTGTTGCCGGTGTAGGCGTAAATTTCTGACCAGGCGAGATCACCGAGTCCGTCGCCATTCATGTCTACACCGCGGTAGTCGACGATTTGCGGCCCCGGCGATACGGGGATCGTGATCGACGCGCTGAAGCCAGTAGCACTGCCGCGGATGACGGTCCACTGCCGTGCCGCCGAGAGCATCAGGAGATCGGCGAATCCATCGCCGTTGTTGTCGAATGGAACTCCGATGCCGTAGGGAGCGGCGATCTTCGTCGCGACCTCCGCGCCGAACGAGTCTCCCGGAAGGCCTAGCCGGTAACGTAATGTCACTGATCCCAGCGGCGAGTTGAACGGACGGCCGGCCCAGATGTAATCGCCGCGGCCGTCGCCATTGATATCGGCCATTGTCCAGAGCCGGTTTTCGGACACTGGCGTCGCGCCAGGAATCGCTGCCCAAATGCTTGATTCGGCTCCGAAGCCG
>JAENJD010000009.1 GCA_016844605.1 Steroidobacteraceae bacterium | reverse complement strand
ACGACACCCGTGCCGAAGTAGCGCTCCTTGTCGAGTCGCGTCAGATCGTCCTCGCTGATCGTGCCGACATAGCCGAGCGCATGCGCGCCGATCGCGCCGAATGGGTAATGACGCGCCATGCGCGTCTCGAGCGACACGCCCCGCAGTTCGTGCCTATGTACGGCAAAGCGTGCGACCAGCTCATCGTCGAGTTGCAGCCGGATCGGCACTGCCTCGAATGAGCGCCTCGAAAGCACGAGCCGGCGTATGCGCTCGAGGTCGTCCTGTTCGATCAGGCGGAAGCGCGCGAGCTGCGCGAGTGTGGTGTCGAAATCTCCAGCCTGTTCGCGCACCAGCTCGAGCTGGTAGGCCGGCGTGTTCTCGGCGATCACGCGGCCTGCCCGGTCGTAAATAATGCCCCGATTGGGCGGCAGCGGCTCGATACGCGCGCGATTGCCCTGCGACAGTTCCGCGTAATGATCGTGACGCAGCACCTGCAGCCAGAAGGCCCGGCCGGCCAGCAACAGGATCAATCCAAGCACAATGAAGGCGGCGACCGCCGAACGCTGCATGAAAATGCGCTGCTCGAGATACTCGTCCTTGATGCGGACCCGGCGCATTGGGGAATTCCCCTAGCGGCGCGCGGCGACGCGCGCATAGAGACTGGTGATCAGCGGCCAGCAGGCCGCGCCCGCAGGCACCGCCAGCCAGCGGCGCCAGTCGGTGATCGGGTGCCCGGATACGCCGTCGATCCAGAACAACAGGAACTCATTGATCCACAGCAGCGCCAGTATCACGGCCGTCTGTTGCAGTGGCGGGAAGGCGCGGATCTGCAGGCGCAGCTTCGTTGCGACATAGGTGATCACGATCAGCGCCAGCGCATGCTGACCGAGCAGCACGCCGCGGAATGCGTCGAGGGCGAGACCCGCGCCCCAGGCATGGAAAAGTCCCGTCATGCGCGGCGAGAGCAGGCAGAACCACAGCACCGTCAGCGCGACAAAGTCAGGGCGCAGTATTTCCAGCCAGTCGGGGAGCGGCAGGACCGTTGCGACGAGTGCCGCGAGCGTCAGCGCAATGATGCGCGGCCAGCCGAAGCTGCTCCTGCCGGCCATGCTCAGTCGCCTCCAGCCGCATCGCCGGGTGTCGCTGCCGGTTTCGCCGCAGGCGTTGGCTCGGGTTCCACGACCGTGCTGTCAAACCAGACCAGCAGGATTTCAGGATCGCGGTCCAGTGCTGCCAGCGGCTCGGCGGCAACCGCCAGCAGCGGCTGGCTCGGATCGCGCCCGACGCCGGTGATCCTGCCGACCGGATAGCCGGGCGGATAGACGCC
The DNA here is from genome assembly GCA_016844605.1 of Steroidobacteraceae bacterium. Lineage (GTDB taxonomy): Bacteria > Pseudomonadota > Gammaproteobacteria > Steroidobacterales > Steroidobacteraceae > SCUD01. The sequence goes on along the minus strand of JAENJD010000009.1, from coordinate 30,522 downwards.
ACCGAGCCCTGAACTGACCAGCAGGTCGCCGGCAACCACGTCGAAATTCTGCGGCAGGTAGGGCAGGGACAATTGACCCGAACTGCCGGTGCCGAGCGCGATCGTGCGCGCTCCCGTGCGGTTCACCTGCACGGGGATCGCATGCTCGGGATCTGAGATCAGGATGACTTCGGCCGAGAGCGGCCCGACGCGCGTGACCTGGCCGAATATGCCATTGGCATCGAGTGCAGCCTGGCCGCGGAAAACGCCATTCAGGCTGCCCTTGTTGACCAGCACCCGCTGCCGGAATGGGTCGAGGTCGACGCGCACGATCTCGGCCACCAGCGTGCGCTGCACGACCCGGGACGAGCTCGCGCTCGCGGCTCGCAACCGCTGGTTTTCCTGCTCCAGCGACTCGTAGCGCATCTGCTTGAGACGCAGCACGAAATTGTCGGCCGCGAGCCGGACATTGTCGGATTCGATCCTTGCGCGGCTAGCGAGCGACTCGCGGGCCGAGTTCCAGACCGCAATCGGGGCCTGCACGGCCCACTGCGCCGGATAGACGACGGCAGATAACCAGTCGCGGATCACGGCCAGTTGGTTCTGGCGGTGGTCTGCGACCATCAACCCGAGCGACAGGATTGCGAGCACGATAAGCCGCAACCCCATGGCGGGTCCGCCCAGCAGCAATGGCCGTGCATCCGGCTCGTGTGGGGTCAACAGGCGCTCCGCGGGCGCTGCCCGCCCTTAACCCAGGCCGAACAGTCCCGGGTGCTCGTCGGACAGTTCCAGAATCCGCCCGCCGCCGCGCGCGACGCAGGTCATCGGATCTTCGGCAATGATGACCGGCAGCCCGGTTTCTTCCATCAGGAGCTTGTCGACGTCCTTGAGGAGTGCGCCGCCGCCGGTCAGGACGATGCCGCTGTCGGCGACGTCCGCACCCAGCTCCGGCGGCGTCTGTTCCAGCGCCTTTTTGACGGCCTGGACGATGCCCTGCAGCGGTTCCTGCATCGCTTCGAGGATCTCGTTCGAGTTCAGCGTGAAGCTGCGCGGTACGCCTTCGGAGAGATTCCGGCCCTTGACCGACATTTCGCGGACCTGCTGGCCCGGATAAGCGGAGCCGATCTCGATCTTGATGCGTTCGGCGGTCGCCTCGCCGATCAGGATGCCGTAGTTGCGCCGCACATAGTTGGTGATCGCTTCATCGAAGCGGTCGCCACCGATGCGGACCGATTCGGCGTAGACGATGCCATTCAGCGAAATGACCGCGACTTCGGAGGTGCCGCCGCCGATGTCGAGCACCATCGAGCCGCGCGCCTCATTGACCGGAAGTCCTGCGCCCACCGCCGCGGCCATTGGCTCCGGGATCACGTCGACGCGGCGCGCACCGGCGCCTTCCGCAGATTCCTGGATCGCACGGCGCTCAACCTGCGTCGAGCCGAAGGGCACGCAGATCAGCACGCGCGGCGAAGGTCGCAGCCAGCGGTTGCCGTGCACCTTGCCGATGAAGTACTGCAGCATCTTCTCGGTATAGGTGAAGTCGGCGATCACGCCGTCCTTCATCGGGCGCACGGCCGTGATGTGACCCGGTGTGCGGCCGATCATGCCCTTCGCCTCGGCGCCGACCGCGACAATGGTTTTGCCACCCCGTCCGGGCTCGTCCTGGACCGCAACCACCGAGGGCTCATTCAGGACGATGCCCCGGCCACGCACGTAGATCAGCGTATTGGCGGTTCCGAGGTCGATCGAAACGTCGCTTGAGAAGTAACCCCGGAGGCTCTTGAACATGGTTCTGGAAGCGGGAATGGCTTTAAAACAAGGGCCGGGAGTGTAGCCGTGAGCGCGACTTTCCACAAGCGGACATGTATGATTTCCGTCAGGTTTTTGGCATTTTTCCCACCCCTGGAGCGAACGTGACACTGACCCGCCGCGACGTGGAAGGCATCGCGATGCTGGCGCGCCTCGAGATCAGCGAGGCCGAGCTCCCGGTCTATGCCATCAGCCTGTCGCGAATCGTCGGATTCTTCGACCAGTTGTCGGCCGCGGCTACCGAGGGCGTTGAGCCAATGGCACACCCTCTCGAAAACCAGGTGCAGGCGCTTCGGGACGACCAGATAACCGAGTCTGACCAACGCGACCGCTATCAGGGCAACGCTCCCCTGGTTGCGGCTGGCCTGTACCTCGTGCCGAAAGTAATCGAATGAGCCCGCACCTCATGACCGCGGCCGAGATCGGCCGGGGGCTGCGCGCCGGGAAGTTCACGAGCATCGAGGTCACGCGGCACTTCCTCGAGCGGATCGACCACGCCGGCAAGCAGCTGAACGCCTTCATCACGGTCACCCCGGAACGCGCAATGGCGGACGCCAAGCGCGCGGACGCCAGGATCGCCCGCGGCGAGGGCGGGCCGCTGACCGGCGTGCCGCTCGCGCACAAGGACATCTTCTGCACGGAAGGGGTCCTGACTTCTTGTGGCTCGCGGATGCTCTCCAACTTCGTCTCGCCGTATGACGCCACGGTCGTCGAACGTCTCGCGGTGGCGGGCATGGTGATGCTCGGCAAGACCAACATGGACGAATTCGCGATGGGTTCTTCCAACGAGACGAGCTGGTACGGACCGGTGCGCAATCCCTGGGACGGATCGAAAGTGCCCGGCGGCTCCTCGGGTGGATCGGCCGCCGCCGTTGCCGCGCGGCTCGCTCCGGTTGCAACCGGCACCGATACCGGCGGTTCGATACGCCAGCCCGGTGCGCTCACCGGACTGACGGGATTCAAGCCGACCTATGGCCGGGTGTCGCGTTACGGGATGGTCGCCTTCGCCTCGAGCCTCGACCAGGCCGGCGTGCTCGCGCAGTCGGCCGAGGATGCCGCGCTTGTGCTCGGCTTGATGGCGGGCCACGACGCGCGCGACTCGACGAGCGTCGCGGTGCCTGTCCCGGATTACGCGGCCGGTCTCGGCCGCTCGATGAAGGGCCTGCGCATCGGCGTCATCCGCGAGTTCTTCGGCGAGGGCCTCGAGGAGGGCACTGGCAGGGCCGTGCGGACCGCACTCGAAGGCTTCAGCGCGATGGGCGCGACAATTGTCGAGCTCAGCCTGCCGAATCTGCCGCTGTCGGTGCCGACTTACTACGTCGTCGCGCCGGCGGAATGCTCGTCGAATCTCTCGCGCTTCGACGGCGTGCGTTTCGGCCACCGTTGCAAGGATCCGCGCGACCTGCTGGACATGTACAAACGCTCGCGCGGCGAGGGCTTCGGGGCGGAGGTCAAGCGACGGATCATGACCGGTACCTATGTGCTGTCGGCAGGTTACTACGACGCCTACTACCTGAAGGCCCAGAAGGTGCGCAGCCTGATCAATGAGGATTTCCGGCGCGCATTCAGCGAAGTCGACGTGCTGATGGGACCGACGACGCCGACACCTGCCTTCGCGATAGGCGCGAAAGTGGATGACCCGATCACGATGTATCTCAATGACATCTACACGATCGGCGCCAACCTGGCGGGACTGCCGGCGGTCTCTGTTCCCTGCGGCCTGGTGGACGGCCTGCCCGTCGGCCTGCAGATCATCGGCCCGCACTTTGCCGAAGAACGCCTGCTCGCCGCCGCGCATGCCTGGCAGCTCATGACGGACTGGCACCGCCGGCTTCCGCCACTGTTCGCCTGAGGCCTGGCCATGAGCATTGAATGGGAAACCGTCATCGGCCTCGAGATCCACGCACAGCTTGCGACCCGCTCGAAGATCTTCTCGGGCTCCTCGACGGCCTACGGCGCAACGCCAAATGTCCAGGCGAATCTGGTCGACCTCGGCTATCCCGGCGTGCTGCCGGTGCTGAATCGCGAAGCCGTGAGGATGGCGGTGCGCTTCGGGCTTGCGATCGGCGCCAGGATTGCGCGCCGCTCGATCTTTGCGCGCAAGAATTACTTTTATCCCGACCTGCCGAAGGGCTACCAGATCAGCCAGTACGAGCAACCGATCGTCGAGGGCGGCTCGGTCGAGATCTGGCTTCCTGACGGCGCGCGCCGCATCGGCATCACGCGCGCGCACCTCGAGGAGGATGCCGGCAAGTCGCTGCACGAAGGTCTCGGCAAGCAGAGCGGCATCGATCTCAACCGGGCGGGTACGCCGCTTCTCGAGATCGTCTCGGAGCCCGACATGCGTTCGGCGCGCGAGGCGATCGCGTACATGAAGAAAATCCACACGCTGGTCCGCTATCTCGAGATCTGCGACGGCAACATGCAGGAAGGATCATTCCGCTGCGACGCCAATGTCTCGGTGCGACACAAGGGCCGCCATGAGTACGGCACGCGCTGCGAGATCAAGAACCTGAATTCATTCCGCTTCGTCGAGCGCGCGATCAATTATGAGGTCGCCCGGCAGATCGAGATGCTGGAGGGCGGAGGCAGCGTCGTGCAGGAGACGCGGTTGTTTGATTCGGATCGAAATGAGACGCGGCCGATGCGCTCGAAAGAGGAAGCCAACGACTACCGCTATTTCCCGGATCCGGACTTGCTGCCGCTGTCGCTCGATGAAGAATTCATCGAGCAGATCCGCTCTGCGCTGCCGGAATTGCCGGACCAGAAAGCGGTGCGGTTCGCGCACGATCACGGACTTTCGGGCTATGACGCGGGCGTGCTGACGGCGAGCCGCGATCTCGCGGATTACTACGAGGCGGTCGTAGCCTTGCTGGGCGACGAGGCCAAGCTCGCGGCCAACTGGGTCATGGGCGACCTGTCCGGTTTTCTGAATCGCGACAATCTGGAGATCGGCCAGTCGCCGGTCGGCGCGAAACAACTTGCGGGACTGCTGGCGCGCATCGTCGATAACACGATTTCGGGCAAGATCGCCAAGGAAGTCTTCGAGGCGATGTGGGAAGACAGGTCGGACGCGGACGCGATCATCGAAGCAAAGGGCTTGCGGCAGATCACGGACACAAGCGCAATCGAACGCGTCATCACCGAGGTCATGACGGCGAATCCGGCCCAGCTCGCCGATTACCGTTCGGGCAAGGACAAGCTGTTCGGATTTTTCGTCGGCCAGGTCATGAAGGCGAGCGGCGGCAAGGCCAACCCGGCGCAGGTCAATGAACTGCTGCGAAAGATGCTGGCCGGCTAGGTAGCGCCAATGCCCGACGGCGACCTGCTGCATCGCTTCCTGTTCGAAAGCCTCCCGATCCGCGGCCACCTCGTGCGTCTTGACGCGAGCTGGCGCGCGGCGATCGAGCACCAGGACTATCCGCGCGCCGTCAGCGATATTCTCGGCCAGGCGATGGCTGCGAGCGTATTGATGGCGGGCTCGCTGAAATTCGAGGGCCGGCTGTCGCTGCAGGTCGAGGGTGCCGGACCGCTACGCCTGCTACTGGCCCAATGCACCCATCGCCACTCGATCCGCGGCGTTGCACGTTGCAGCGCAGGGCCGGTTCAGGTTCACGGTGCAGCGGAGCTGTTCGGGCGCGGTCAAATCGCGGTGACCATCGAGCAGGAAGGCCTGGCAGATAGCTATCAGGGCGTCGTGCCGCTGGACAGGCCGGAATTATCCGCGTGTCTGGAGCAGTACTTCGAGCGTTCCGAGCAGCTGCCTTCACGGCTGATGCTGGTGTCGACACCGCTGCGTTCCGCGGGTCTCCTGCTGCAGCGTGTCGCGACGGGTGACACGGAGGCGCAGTCCATGACCGACGATGCCTGGCGGCGCATCGGGCTGCTCGCGGCGACATTGTCCGCGACCGAATTGCTGGAGCTGCCCTGCGGCGAGCTGTTGCGGCAGGTTTTCCCGGAGGACGACATCCGGCTCTTTACGGGCACGCCGGTCTGGTTCCAGTGCAGTTGCTCGCGCGAGCGCGTTGCCGGAATCCTGCAGTCACTCGGTGAGGATGAACTGCAGGCGCTGCTGCGCGAGCGCGACGATGTCGAGGTGCGTTGCGAGTTTTGCAATCGCGCCTGGCGCTTTGATGCCGTGGACGTTAAAGGCCTGTTTTCCATGGGCAGTAGCCCGGGCATGCGGCCGGGGCTGCATTGACCGTCGCCCGAAGCTAATATCCGGGCTCCAATCGCGCTTGCAAAAGGAAGGAATCAGGCGATGGCGAACAAATGGCTGATCAAGGGCCCCGAGATAGTGACCTGCACCTGCGACTTCGGTTGTCCCTGCCAGTTCAACAGCCTGCCGACGCATGGTCATTGTCATGCGGCGGCGGGAATTCGTATCGACGAGGGACATTTCGACGACGTGAATCTTTCCGGCCTCAAGTGCGCCGTCGTGCTGGCGTGGCCGCAGGCGATTCACCTCGGGCATGGGCAGGCGCTGCCCATCGTCGACGAGCGTGCCGACGACAGGCAGCGAAACGCACTGCTGAAGATCATGTCGGGCCAGGCCTCGACCCCCGGCGCGACATTTTTCGACGTTTTTGCATCGACATACGAAAAGGTCCATGACCCCCTGTTCAAGCCAATCCATTTCGAGGTCGACATCGAAGCGCGGACGGGTCGCTTCGAGATTCCGGGCGTCGCCAGTTGCAGCGCCGCACCCATACGCAATGCAGTGACGAATGAGCCGCATCGCGTGCGCATCAACCTGCCGAATGGATTCGAATATCGGACTGCAGAGATTGCGAGCGGCAACCTGAAGACCCGGGGTCCGATTCAGATCGAATTTCAAAACCGGCATTGCCACCTGGTCATGCTGAATATCGGGCCGGACGGGCCGATCGCCTGAGTCCGTGACCGGGGACGAATCCTCGCCGCTTGAAGTGATCCTGAGGCGCGACCGGGTCATCGGTCTCGTCGCGCTCCTGCTGTTCATCGCATGCGCCTGGTGGTACCTGCTGCATGGCGCCGGCATGCCCGCGGACCTGATGTCGATGTCCCGCGTGGATATGGACATGGGCGCGGCCGGCCCGTGGACTGCCGGCTACGCATGGATCGTCTTCATCATGTGGTGGGTCATGATGATTGCGATGATGCTGCCGAGTGCCGCGCCGATGATCCTTCTCTACGGCCTCGTGAGCCGCCATCAGGAAAAACGCGGTGCCACGGCTGTCGGGAGCGGCATTTTCCTGCTCGGTTATCTCACCGTCTGGGGCGCATTCAGCCTTCTTGCCACGACACTGCAATGGCAGCTGCATAGCGTCGCACTGATGTCGTCGATGATGGCGCTGACGAATGCCGCACTCGGCGGACTGATCCTGGTCGCCGCGGGCTTGTATCAGCTCACGCCATTCCGGGATGCCTGCCTGCAACATTGCCGGGGGCCGATGGAATTTGTCAGCAGGCACTGGATGCCGGGGGCGGCCGGCGCCTGGAAGATGGGCATCCGGCACGGAATCCATTGCCTCGGCTGTTGCTGGATGCTGATGGCGCTGCTGTTCTACGGCGGCGTGATGAACCTTTACTGGATCATCGGGCTGACGGCGTACATATTCCTCGAGAAGCTCATTCCCAGGGGAATGCTGGTCAGTCGCCTCGCCAGCGTCGTGCTGATCGTCTGGGGCGCACTCGTGCTGGCTGGCACTGCCGGCATTGGCGTTTGAGCGTCGGGGCGTTTCTTTGCGGTGCACACGCGCGCCCGTATACTCCGGCGGATGCGCCGCCCGGTCGAGGTTTCCTTCGAGTTTTTCCCGCCGAATGATGCGGCGATGGAGCGCACGCTGTGGGCGTCCATCGAGCGCCTCGCGCCGCTCGGCCCGCGCTTCGTATCCGTCACCTATGGTGCAGAGGGCTCGACGCGAGAACGGACCCACAATGTCGTCGCGCGCGTGTCGCTTGAGACGAAGCTGACGGGAGCCCCGCACCTGACCTGCATCGGCGCGAGCCGCGGTGAGATCCAGGCCATCGCGCAGCGCTACTGGGACGAGGGCGTGCGCCACATCGTCGCGCTGCGCGGCGATCGGCCGGCCGGCAGCGGGCGATACATGCCGCATCCGGGCGGCTATGCCTACGCTTCCGACCTGGTGCGCGGACTGAAGGAAGTTGCCGACTTCGAGATCTCGGTCGCGGCCTATCCCGAAACGCATCCCGAGGCGCTGAGCCCCGAGCAGGACCTCGACAACCTGAAGCGCAAGCTGGAGGCGGGCGCGACGCGCGCCATCACCCAGTTCTTCTTCGACACCGATCTCTATCTGCGCTTCCGCGACCGCTGCACGGCCGCCGGTATCGATGCCGTCATCGTCCCCGGCATCCTGCCGATTACGCGCTTTCCGCAGATGCAGCGTTTTGCCGAGCGCTGCGGCGCAAGCGTGCCGGACTGGCTGGTCGAGCGCCTCCATGGGCTCGACGACGACGCCGGGACGCGCAACATGATCGCCGCTTCGGTCGCGATCGAGCAGGTCGCGCGCCTGCGGCACGAGGGTGTTGACGAATTCCACTTCTACACTCTGAATCGAGCGGAACTCACCTATGCGATCTGCCATGCGCTCGGCCTGAGGCCCAGATGAGCGCGCTTCGGCAGGCTCTGGGCGAGCGCATCCTGGTGCTGGACGGCGCGATGGGCACGATGATCCAGCGCGCAAGACTTGCGGATGCGGATTATCGCGGAAAGCGCTTTGCGGACTGGCCGCGCGACCTGAAGGGTGCCAATGACCTGCTGTCGCTGACGAAGCCGGGCCTGATCGCGGCGATCCATCGCGAATACCTGCAGGCCGGCGCCGACATCATCGAGACCAACACCTTCAATGCCAGCGCGCCGTCGCTGGCTGACTATGGGCTGCAGGGTCTTGTCGCCGAGATCAATTTCGCGTCGGCCCGCATTGCGAGAAAAGTCGCCGACGAGATCGCGGCGAGCAGCGGGCGGATGCGCTTCGTGGCGGGCGCCCTCGGGCCGACCAGTCGCACGGCGTCGCTCTCCCCGGACGTCAACGACCCGGGTTACCGCAATGTCTCCTTCGACGAGCTGCGTGACACCTATTTGACCGCCGCGCGCGCGTTGATCGAGGGCGGCGTGGACCTGCTGATCGTCGAAACGATCTTCGACACGTTGAATGCGAAGGCGGCGCTCTTCGCGATCACCGGACTGTTCGAGGAACTCGGCAGGGAACTTCCCGTCATCGTTTCCGGCACGATCACCGATGCCTCGGGGCGCACACTGTCGGGTCAGACGACCGAGGCATTCTGGAATTCGGTGCGTCACGTGCGGCCACTGGCGATTGGCCTGAATTGCGCGCTCGGAGCGAAGCAGCTGCGGCCGCACGTCGAGGAGTTGTCGCGCATCGCCGATTGCTTCGTTTGCGCCTACCCGAATGCCGGTCTGCCGAATGCCTTCGGCGAGTACGACGAGCAGGCCTGCGAAACCGCGGCACACCTGCGCGAATGGGCCGCAAGCGGTCTCGTCAACATCGTCGGCGGCTGCTGCGGCACGACGCCCGAGCACATCGCGCACATCGCACAAGCAGTCTCCGGTTTGGCACCGCGCGTTCCGCCCGCGGTGCCACCGCGCTGCCGCCTGTCGGGCCTCGAGGCGCTCAACATCGGGCCCGACATGCGCTTCGTGAATGTCGGCGAGCGCACCAATGTCACGGGCTCTGCGCGCTTCCGCAAGCTGATCGAGGCGGGCGACTATGTGGCCGCGCTCGCGATCGCGCGCGACCAGGTGGCCGCCGGTGCGCAGCTAATCGACATCAACATGGACGAGGGCATGCTCGATTCGCAGGCGGTCATGGTGCGATTCATGAATCTAGCCGCCTCCGAGCCGGACATCGCGCGCGTCCCGGTCATGATCGACTCGTCGAAGTGGTCGGTGATCGAGGCGGGGCTCAAGTGCCTGCAAGGGAAGGGGATCGTCAACTCGATTTCGATGAAGGAGGGCGAGGCGCAGTTCCTCGAGCACGCACGCAAGGTCCGCCGCTATGGCGCGGCCGTCGTCGTCATGGCCTTCGACGAGCAGGGTCAGGCCGATACGATCGAGCGCAAGCTCGCAATCTGTGGGCGCGCCTACGGGCTGCTGACGCGCGAGGCCGGCTTCGCGCCCGAGGACATCATCTTCGATCCGAACATATTCGCGGTCGGCACCGGCATCGAGGAGCATTCGGGTTACGGCGTCGCTTTCATCGAGGCCGTGCGGCAGATCAAGCAGCATTTCCCCGGCGTGCTGACGAGCGGCGGCGTCAGCAATGTCTCTTTCTCGTTCCGCGGCAATGACGCGCTGCGCGAGGCGATGCACGCGGTGTTCCTGTATCACGCGGTGCAGGCCGGACTCGACATGGGCATCGTCAATGCGGGCCAGCTCGGCATTTACGAGGAGATACCGCCGGAGTTGCGCGAGCGCGTCGAGGACGTGATCCTGAACCGGCGCCCCGACGCGACGGAGCGCCTCCTCGAGATTGCGCAGCGCTACCGCGGCGACGGGGCCGCGCGCCGCGCCGAGGACCTGGCCTGGCGGGGCTGGCCGGTGCAGAAGCGCCTCGAGCACGCGCTGATCAAGGGCATCGACGAATTCATCATCGAGGATGTCGAAGAAGCGCGCCAGCAGGCCACCCGCCCGCTCGATGTGATCGAAGGCCCGCTGATGGACGGCATGAATGTGGTCGGCGACCTGTTCGGCGCCGGCAAGATGTTCCTTCCGCAGGTCGTCAAGTCCGCGCGCGTGATGAAGCGCGCGGTCGCTCACCTGGTGCCGTTCATCGAACGCGAACAGGGCGGCGCCAGGATGAGCAATGGCAAGATCATCATGGCCACGGTCAAGGGCGATGTGCATGACATCGGCAAGAACATCGTGGGCGTCGTGCTCCAGTGCAACAATTTCGAGGTCATCGACCTTGGCGTCATGGTGCCGGCGCAGCGCATTCTCGAGACCGCGCGCAGCGAATCCGCGGACATGATCGGCCTGTCCGGCCTGATCACGCCGTCACTCGACGAGATGGTGCACGTGGCGCATGAGATGCAGCGCGAGGGCTTCACGATCCCGCTCTTGATCGGCGGCGCGACAACCTCGCCGGCGCACACCTCGGTCAGAATCGCTCCCGAATACGGCCACGGCGTCGTCTACGTCAAGGACGCATCGCGAGCGGTCGGTGTCTGCCAGACGCTGGTCTCGCCCGAGGCGCGCGCGGCCTTCTTCGCGCGCGTCGGCGCTGAGCACGCAACGCGCCGCGAGCAGCACGCGAGTCGCAAGCGACGCCCGGAGGGTCTTGCGCTCGCCGACGCGCGCGCCCGAAGGATGTCGCTCGACTGGGCTGGTTACCACCCGCCGGTGCCACGATTTCTCGGTACGCGAACGCTTCCGTCCGTGCCCCTGAAGGACCTCGTCACATACATTGACTGGATGCCATTCTTCAATGCCTGGGAATTCTCCGGGAAATTTCCGGACATCCTGCAGGATCCGGTGCGCGGCGCGGCCGCGAGCGCCTTGTGGAAAGACGCGCGCAGCATGCTCGACACGCTGGTGCGCGAGCGCTGGCTCGTGGCGCGCGCGGTGCTCGGGTTTTATCCGGCCGCGTCGACTGGCGATGACATCGAGATCTATGCCGGCGCAGGGCGCGCCCAGGCACACGCCATGCTGCATCACCTGCGCCAGCAGAAGGTCAAGCCGGCGGGCCAGCCACAACTATGCCTGTCGGATTTCGTCGCGCCGCGCGAATCGGGTGTCGCCGACTATGTCGGCGGCTTCGCCGTGACGGCGGGCATCGGCATCGAGGAGCGTGTTGCACGCTTCGAGGCGGCGCATGACGACTACTCCGCGATCCTGCTGAAGTCACTCGCCGACCGGCTCGCCGAAGCGATGGCCGAAGCCCTGCACCTGCGCGTGCGCCGCGAGTTCTGGGGCTATGCGCCGGAGGAGAGCCTGACGAATGAGCAGCTGGTGCGCGAGGAGTACCGCGGCATCCGTCCCGCGCCGGGCTATCCGGCCTGCCCGGATCACACCGAGAAGGGCACGCTCTGGCGCCTGCTGGATGCCGAAGCCGCGACCGGCATCCGGCTCACCGAGTCCTACGCGATGTACCCGGCGGCCTCCGTCAGCGGCTGGTACTTTTCGCATCCCGACGCCCGTTACTTCGCGGTCGGTACGATCGGCGCCGACCAGCTCGAGGATTACGCCCGGCGCAAAGGCATGGCGCTGCCGGAAGCACGGCGCTGGTTGTCGCCAATCCTGGGGCGCGATTCGGACGCCGACGCTGCCTGATCGGCGGCGAATGGAGTCTGCGCTGAGTCGGCCTGCGCCGCGCCGCGACTACCATCGGTTACTATTTCAAGCCTTGCCACCGGACACGGGAGCGGCTTGTGAATACCCGATTCATCGTCAATGGCGTCGAGCGCGATTTCGCAGGTGACAGCGAGATGCCGCTCTTGTGGTATCTGCGCGACCACGCCCGGCTGACCGGCACGAAATTCGGCTGCGGCAGCGGAATCTGCGGCGCCTGCACGGTGCTCGTCGAGGGCAAGGCCCAGCGCTCCTGCATGCTGCCCGTTGCGGCTGTCGCCGGTCGGTCAGTCACAACCATCGAGGGCCTGGCCGGGCCCGAACTGCATCCGGTCCAGCAAGCCTGGCTCGAGGAGGATGTCGCGCAGTGCGGCTATTGCCAGGCCGGGCAGATCCTCGCGGCGGTCGCACTCCTCAAGCGCAACCCTGAGCCGGGTCCGGATGACGTCGAGTCGATCACCAACCTGTGCCGCTGCGGGACCTATGTGCGCATTCGCCGCGCAATCGCCCGTGCAGCCCGCGAGATGCGGCGATGAACGTGCTGCAACTGCCGCTGACAAGGCGCACGTTTCTACAGTCGTCACTGACTGCGTCAGGCGGGTTGCTGCTGATTCCCGCATTCGTCCGGGCTGCCGCAGTTGCGGATGCGCCGCCGCCGAATCCCCTCGGCCTGTTCCTGCGAATCGAGCCCGACAACCGCGTCTACATCGGCTCGCGTAACCCCGAGATCGGCCAGGGGGTCAAGACCTCGTTGCCGATGATCATTGCCGAGGAGCTGGATGCCGACTGGACGCTTGTCACGGTCGAGCAGCTGCCGCTCGGCATCAATTTCAGCGGCCCGACGCCGCAATGGAAATACGGGCCGCAGGGTGCCGGCGGCAGCACCAGTATTCCCGAAGCCTGGGCCGACCTGCGTCAGGTCGGGGCGCAGGCACGCTGGCTGATGCGCAGTGCGGCGGCAAAGCGATGGGGCGCACCGCCGGAGTCGGTTAGCACCCGAGAAAGTCATGCAATCCATGCGGATGGACGTCGACTCGCATATGGCGAACTCATCGCCATCGCCGCAACTCTGAAGTTGCCGGCCGACGCGGTACCACTCAAAGATCCTGCGGAGTACCGCATCATCGGCCGGCCACAACGCGTCGTCGACGCCGGGGAAATCGTGACGGGTCGCGCGCGCTACGGCATTGATGTCCATGAGCCTGGTGCCTTCACGGCGGTGATGCTGCGCTGCCCGTATTTCGACGGCGGCATTGCGAGCTACGACGATGCCGCGGCGCGCGCCGTGTCCGGCGTAAGGGCAGTCGTCGTCGTGCCCGGGCCGAAGCAAGGCGAACCGTTCACGGCGAATCTCGCAACTGGAATCGCGGTCGTCGCCGACGACACCTGGTCCGCGCTGAAGGGGCGGGCGGCCTTGAAGGTCGAATGGACCCGCGGCCCGTTCGCCGGGGAGTCCAGTGCGGCGCTTGATCGTCAGTGCGATGAATTGTTGTCGCAAACCGGCCAGATCGTGCGCGACGACGGGAATTTCGCCGCGGCACGCGAATCCGCTGCCCGCACCGTGCAGGCGCGTTATCGCGTCCCCTTCGTCAGCCATGCACCGCTCGAGCCGCAGAACGCCTTCGTCCACGTCGAGGCCAATCGGGCGCGCGTGATTGCACCCGTACAGCAGCCCGCCGGGGCGCAGCGCGCGGTCAATCTGGTGACCGGTATCCCGCGCCCGGCGATCACGGTCGAGATGACCCGTGTCGGCGGGGGATTCGGCCGGCGCCTGTCATCGGACTACGTCGCCGAGGCAGCGCTGATCTCGAAGGCAACCAACCGGCCCATCAAGCTGATGTGGACGCGGGAAGACGACCTGCAGCACGATTTTTTCCGGCCATTCGGGCATCACGAATTGATCGCGACCCTGGATGACACGCGGCGCGTGACTGGTTGGACACACCGGCTCGCAAGCGCCTCAAAGTACTATCGCCGCGCGGATGTGAAGCCAGAGGGCCAGTGGGAAGCGGAACTATACCCGGACGATTTTCCTGCACGGCTCGTTCCCAACTACCGGGTCGAATGGCACAGCGTGACAAGCGGCATTCCGCGCGGTTCCTGGCGCGCGCCGGCGCATACCGCGAATGCTTTTGTCGTGGAAAGCTTCCTTGATGAAGTCGCGCACGCGAGTGGACAGGACGCTCTGGCGCTCCGGCTCGCGATGCTGGGCGCCGACCGGGAATTCGACTATGAACAGCACGGCGGACCGAAATTCAATACCGGCCGCTTGCGGACGGTGCTTGAACGAGTCGCTGCCGCCATCGGCTGGGGCCGCAGCGTCCCGCGTGGGCGCGGCATCGGCCTCGCGGCACATTTCACTTTTGGCGGCTACGCCGCGCATGCGATGGAAGTGGAAGTCCTGCCTGGCGGCGGGATCGTGTTCCATCGGGTCGTCTGTGCAATCGACTGTGGGCGGCCGATCAATCCGCTGGGCATCAGTGCGCAGATGCAGGGTGGCACGATCGACGGCTTGAGCACCGCGCTCAATCTTGAAATCACGATCAAGGACGGCTGCGTCCAGCAACGGAACTTCAATGACTATCCGCTTGCGACGATGGCGCAGATGCCGAAAGACGTCGAAGTGCTGATCATCGATTCGCAGGCGGACCCGTCGGGTTGCGGCGAAATGGGCATACCGACCGCGGCTCCGGCTCTCGCGAATGCCATTTTTGCAGCCTGCGGCGTCAGGCTGCGGAACCTGCCGATCCGGTCGCAGCTTGCCGAAGCACGTGCGCATGCGTGACGGCGCAATTCCAGCGCATGCGAATCACTGCTTTTCCGGCTTGCCATCCAGACTGTCGAGCATCCGGACGCCGCCCAGCATCGACATCTGCCGCAGGATCCAGGCCTGGCGCTGCTGGACATAGGGCGAAGGGCGGTCGACGCGGAAACGTTTCGGATTCGGCAGCACTGCGGCGAGCAATGCGGCTTCGTGGCGATTGAGCCTTGCTGCCGGCTTGCGGAAGAAGTGCTGGCTGGCGGCCTCGACGCCCCAGACACCGCGGCCGAATTCGGCGCTGTTGAGATAGACCTCGAGAATCCGCTGCTTCGGCCACAGCCATTCGATCCACAGCGTGAACCAGGCCTCGAGGCCCTTGCGCAGCCAGCTCTGACCCGGCCACAGGAACAGGTTCTTTGCGACCTGCTGGCTGATCGTGCTTGCGCCGCGCAACCTGCGGCCCCGTTTCGCATCGGTCAAGGCCTTGTCGATGGCTTCGAAGTCGAAGCCGCCATGCTCCGGGAAGTGCTGGTCCTCGGATGCGATGACTGCAACCGCGGCCTGACGTGAAATTTCAGACCAGGCGACCCAGTCGTGCGCCGTCCGCCCAGGGTCCTGGATCATGAATGACGTCACCGGAACCGGCAGCCAGCGAAACATCGCGACGATTGCAATGCTGCCGGCCATGAGCGACAGCAGCCCGATTGCGAGCATCCGTGCGATGCGCGCCGGCCAGGATCGCCGGGTCATGGAAGATCGCCTTCAGCCGGCCTTGACGCGCCGCGCGGCCGTCACGACGACCGGCTCGACCGGCACGTCGTCGTGCCCATGCTTTCGCCCCGTCTTGACCGCCGCGATCTTGTCGATGACGTCCATGCCGTCGACCACGCGGCCGAACACCGCGTAACCAAAATTGCCAGACCGGTGATCCAGGAAGCCGTTGTCCACGAGATTCACGAAGAACTGGGCGCTGGCGCTGTTGATGTCGTTAGTGCGCGCCATTGCGAGCGATCCGCGAAGGTTACGGAGCCCGTTGGCAGCCTCATTTGCAATCGGCTTGCGTGCCGGCTTCTGCGTCATGTCCGCCGCGAAACCGCCGCCCTGGATCATGAATCCAGGGATCACGCGATGAAAGACGGTTCCGTCGAAATGGCCGTCATCGACATAGCGCAGGAAATTCTCGCTGGAGACCGGCGCCAGCTCGGCGTCGAGTTCGACGGTGAAGACTCCAAGCGACGTCTCGAAGCGGATCATGTGGCGTACTCCATTGGAACAGGCGCAATTCTAATGCCGATCAGTCCGCGTTGCCTTGGGTAGCGCGCGGGAGACCCGCAAGATCGTTCAATGTCGCGACTCTTCCGAGGCCCGCGCCGGTCACCATGGCCCGAACCGCTTCACCCTGGCTCGCGCCGTGCTCGACGATGAGCATCCCGCCTGCAGCGAGATGCTGTTTCGCGCCCGCGCAGATTTCTGCGAGTGCATCGAGCCCTTCCGGGCCCGAGACGAGCGCCGGGCGCGGCTCGTGGGCAAGCGCCGCCAGCAGCGGATCGCCCGCCGCGACATAGGGCGGATTCGCGAGGATCGCGTGGAATCTGAGCGCGTCTACCGGCCCGTACCAGCAACCCTGCAGGAATCGCACATTACCGATCCGCAGACGATGCGCATTGCGTGCGGCGACGGCAAGCGCTGCCGCACTCTGGTCCACCGCCGTCACCGAGGCATCCGGCCGCTCGCTCGCGATCGCAAGCGCAATCGCGCCGCTGCCGGTGCCGAGATCCAGCACGGCCGGCCTCGCGACGGTCCGCAATTTGCTGAGCGCGGTCTCGACCAACAATTCGGTTTCCGGCCGTGGCACCAGCACGTCGGGTGTCACCTCGAGGTCGAGGGTCCAGAATGCGCGCCGCCCGGTCAGATATGCGACCGGCTCGCCGGCGCAGCGCCGCGCCGCCAGCTCCGCCAGGGCCCGGGCCTCTGCATCGCTGAGTTCCCGCTCCGGTGCGGCCGCCAGTGCGGCGCGCCCGCAGCGGAGCACATGCGCCAGCAGCAGCTCGGCATCGAGATCGGCCGACGGCGAGGCCGCGAGCCGGCGCCTGAGCCCGAAATACGCGTCACCGGCGCGCGTCATTCGAGACCGGCCAGTTCCTCGGCCCGGTGCTCGCGCAGCAGCGCATCGATCACTTCCTCGAGGTCACCATTGATGATGTCATTCAGACGGAATAGTGTCAGTTCGATGCGGTGATCGGTCAGGCGCCCCTGCGGAAAATTGTAGGTGCGGATGCGCTCCGAGCGATCGCCGGTTCCGACCTGCAGGCGCCTGGTCCGCGCTTTTTCGGCCGCCGCTCGCTCGCGCTCCGCCGCCAGCAGGCGCGAACGGAGAAGCGCCATCGCGCGCGAGCGATTCTTGTGCTGCGAGCGTTCGTCCTGGCATTCGACCACGAGACCGGTCGGCAGGTGCGTGATCCGCACCGCCGAGTCCGTCTTGTTGACGTGCTGGCCGCCCGCGCCGGACGACCGGTAGGTGTCGACGCGAAGATCGGCCGGATTGATCTCGACACTCTCGACTTCCCCGACTTCGGGCAACACCGCAACCGTGCAGGTCGAGGTATGGATCCGCCCCTGGGATTCGGTCGCGGGCACGCGCTGCACGCGGTGCGTGCCAGATTCAAACTTCAGCCGTGCATAGACGCCGCGACCGGCGATGCGGCTGATGACCTCGCGATAGCCACCGTGTTCCCCGCGGCTCTCGGACAGGAGTTCCACCGACCAGCCACGGCGCTCCGCATGGCGCGAATACATCCGGAACAGGTCGCCGGCAAAGATGGCCGCCTCGTCGCCGCCCGCCGCGGCGCGGATTTCCAGGAACACATCGTGATCGTCGAGCGGGTCCGGTGGCACCAGCATCTGCTGCAGGTCTGTCTCATCGCTCGCGGTGGCCGCCTCGAGCTCAGCGACTTCCTGCCGCGCCATCTCGCGGACCGCGGGATCGGTGTCGCCCGCCATGGCCTCTGCCGCCTTGAGTTGCCGCTCGCGTTCGCGGAAGCGGCCGAATGCCTGCACGACCGGCTCGATGCGCGAGAACTCGACCGAGAGGTCGCGGAACCGCTCCGGTCTCGAAAGGACCGCGGGGTCGGCCAGCATCCGCTCGATTTCGGCGCGGCGATCGGCGGTGCGCTCGAGCCGGCGGCGGATCGCATCCTTCACTGTTCGTCGCGTCCCGACTGGAACAACCGGGCCGCCGCAGCGGCGAGATCGGCGTCGCCACTTTCGGCCGCCTCGCGCAATACCGTTGATGGTCCGTGCATGAGCCGATTGGTCAGTGTCGCGGCCAGGAATTCCAGCGCCTCATCCGGCGTCCGGCCCGCGGCCAGCATCCGGCGCGCCTGCTCGAGGGTCTGCTCGCGCGCCGCCTCGGCCTGGCCGCGCAGCTCGCGGATCAGCGGAACTGCATCGCGCGCCTTCAGTCCCGACATGAACCGCTCGACCTCGTCCGCGACCATGTGGCGCGCTGCTTCCGCCTCTTCCTTGCGTGCCCTGACATTTTCGTCGATGACGTCGCGCAGGTCGTCGATCGTGTACAGATAGATGTCCTCGAGTTCCCCGACCCGCGGATCAATGTCGCGCGGCACGGCGAGGTCGAGCATGAAGACCGGTCGATGACGGCGCAGCTCGATGGCCTTGCGGGTCGCCTCGAGACCGATGACATGTCCCGGACTCGCGGTGGAGGAAACGACGATGTCCGCCTGCGCGAGGTGGGATTCCAGCGCATCGAGGGAAATCGCCGACGCCTTGAAGCCACCGGCCAGCCGTTGCGCCCGGTCCAGGCTGCGATTCGCGATGATCATGCGTCCCAGTTTCTGCGCATGCAGGTGCCGTGCGGCGAGCTCGATCATGTCTCCGGCGCCGACCAGCAGCGCCGTGTGTTGCTCGAAGCCGGTGAAGATCCTCCTCGCAAGCTGGATACCGGCTGATGCGACCGAAACCGCGCTTGCGCCGATCGCCGTTTCGGTGCGCACGCGCTTGGCAACGGAGAATGTCGTCTGGAACAGCCGGTTCAGCAGCGATCCCGCGGTGCCAGCCTTCTGGGCTGCGCGATAGGCGTCCTTCAGCTGGCCCAGGATCTGGGGCTCGCCCAGGATCAGCGAGTCAAGACCCGACGCGACGGAAAAAACATGACGCACCGCGTCTGCGCCTTCGAGCCGGTACAGGCAATCCTTCAGCAGCAGATTGCCGCCGGACCAGGCCGCGAGCCAGTCCGGCAACGACGCGCTGCCTGCATCGGCGTCGCAATAAAGTTCCGTCCGGTTGCAGGTCGAGACGATCAGCCCCTCATGGATGCCGGCCAGCGCGCTGAGTGCTGCGAGCGCCTGCGGCAGGCGTTCCGAGTCGAATACGATGTGCTCGCGCACATCGATGGGCGCGGTCCGGTGATTCAATCCGAAGACGAGGAGCGACATGGTGGGCCGCAAAAATGAACCCGACGGATTGTCCGGTAACGATCACGGCAGCACAAGCGCTGGGCTATAGTGATGCGATGTCAGATTGGCTGCGCTGCCTCGCGCTGGTGCTGTCAGCGGGTACCGCGGTTCCCGTTCTTGCGGCTCCGCGCTGCCCCGCCGGCGATGCCTACGCCCTTGCTGTGAGCGCGGAACGGGCACTGGCCCGCGCCGAATGGCCGCTGGCTGCGCGGCAATACACCTGCGCAACGCAGCATTCGGACGACGTGGCGCTGGCGGAACGCGCGACCCGTACCGCCCATGACAATTTCCAGCTCGTCAATGCCGTTGCCGATGCAAGGCGCTGGCTCGAGCTTGTGCCGGCCAGCGAAGTCGCGCGCCGCTATCTCGCGACCGGCCTGCTGCGGCTCTATGACGATGGCGCTGCGGCGCAGCAGTTCGCCGAGCTGCTCAATACTTCCTATAAGGACCGTGCGGGCGGCTACATGGCGCTGCTCGGAATCCTTGTGGAAGAGCGCAATGAAACCGGCGCCGCGCGCGTGATGGAGCAGCTGGCTGCCTCGGACCCGGGGCTTGCCGAGGCGCAGTACGCAATGAGCGTGCTGTGGCAGCGCGCCGAAGACGGAAAGCGCTCGCTCGCCGCAGCGCGCCGCGCAATCGAGCTGCGTCCGGACTGGCGCATGGCGGAGCTCGCGGAGGTCCGCGCACTCTCGCTGACCGGCAGTCACGAGGAAGCAATCGAGAAGTCGGCCGCGCTTGCGGCCGGAGAGGACGTGTTTTCGCGGATCAGCCACGCGTGGCTACTGCTTGGCAACGAGCGCCGCGCAGAGGCCGCGGCGATCTTCGAGGAATTGCGCCGGTCTGGGACTGCGGCGAGCGATGCGCTGGAGGGACTCGGCGCCATTGCGCTGGACGAGCGCCGCTTCGACGAGGCGAGCCGATTGTTCAACGAGCTGTCGCGCGATCCGCAGAATACGGAAACCGTGCTATGGCACCTCGGGCGCATTGCCGAGGAGGGCGGCGACAAGGCGCTCGCCGCGCGACATTACCAGCGGATCAATTCAGGTTCGCGCGCCGTGGCGGCCCAGTCGCGCGCTTTCCGGCTGCAACGCGAGCTGGGTGCGCCGGAACGCGCGGAACTCCAGATGGAGGAATTTCTCGCGATGGTTCCCGCCTCGACGCAGGATGTCGTCGCGAGTGTCGGTTCGTTGCTCGCCGAGGAAGGCAAGGGCGATCAGGCAATTGCGCTGCTGGATCGTGCGTTGACGCTGATGCCGGACGATGAACTGCGGCTCGCGCGCGGATTCCTGATGGAGCGGCTTGACCGGCTGCCGGAGGCGGTGGCCGACATGCGCGCGGTCGTCGCCCATCGTGCCAATGACCCGGTGACGCTCAATGCCCTGGGCTACACGCTGGTCGACCGCTCGATCGCGATCGAGGAAGGCCGGCGCCTGATCGTGCGCGCGCTCGAGGCCAAGCCGGACAGCTTCGCGATTCAGGACTCCATGGGATGGGCGCTGGTGCGGCTTGGCAAGCTCGATGAAGGCAGGACCTGGCTCGAGCGAGCCTGGGACAGGTCGAAAGACCCCGAAGTCGCCGCACATCTCGGCGAGACATTCTGGCTGCAGGGCCGCGGCGACGAAGCACGTCGCGTCTGGGACGAGGCGCTCGCGGAGAATCCCGGAAGCACGCCGTTACTACAAGCCATCGAGCGCCATCCCCGGTGATCCGCGGCGTCGCAGCCTGCGCTGTCCTGCTGCTGGCCGGCGGCTGCGCTACGTTGCCGCCACCCGTCGACGCGGGTAGTTGGACGGAACGACGGGCCGAGCTGCAGGCACTGCAGTCCTGGGCACTGGATGGCCGCGTGGCCGTTGCGACCGCTACCGAGGGTTTCTCGGGCGGGCTGGCCTGGCGGCAGGATGGTGCGCTTGCGGAAATCAACCTGCGCGGACCACTGGGTGGAACAGCGTTGTCAATCCGCCTCGATGGCGCAGAGATGACGGTTACCGACGGCAATGGGGCTTCCATCGCAGGCGAGGACGCCCGCGCCTATGTTGCCTCTCAAATGGGCGCGGCGCTGCCGGTTGCACAGCTGCGCTATTGGCTGGTCGGTGTGCCCGCACCCGGCCTTGCGCACCAGGAAACCGTCGGGGGCGACGGTCGCCTCGCAGGACTCGAGCAGGCAGGTTGGCAGCTTCGCTACTCCCGCTACGCAGCGGTCGGCAGGCTTGCGCTGCCCATTCGTATCGAAATCGAGTCGGAAACCGCGCGGCTGCGCCTCGTCGTTTCGAGCTGGCAGTTCCCGCCATGATATCGGCGGACTGGCCAGCTCCGGCCAAGCTCAATCTGTTCCTTCACGTCCTCGGTCGTCGCCCGGATGGCTACCACGAGTTGCAGACCGCCTATCAATTGATCGATTTCGCGGACGACCTGACCTTCGGGTTGCGCGAGGATGGCGAGATCCGGCGTCCCGAGGGTCCGCCCTCGGTGCCTGCGGAAACGGACCTGGCGGTGCGCGCGGCGCGGCAGCTGCAGGCTGCCGCCAACAACCGGCGGGGCGTTGATATCCGCATCCGCAAGCGAATTCCGATCCAGGGCGGGCTTGGCGGGGGCAGTTCGGACGCCGCGACGACCCTGGTTGCGCTCAATGAACTCTGGGGCATTCGCCTGCCGGTGGGGCAATTGGCTGGAATAGGCCGGGAATTGGGCGCGGACGTGGCGCTTTTCATCCACGGCCACAGCGCCTGGGGGGAGGGGATCGGCGAGCGACTGACCCCCATCGAGCTGCCGCCGCGGCATTACGCAGTCGTTTTTCCGGGTATCGGGGTCAGCACCGCCGAGGTGTTTCAGGCATCTGAATTGACAAGGAATTCTCCGAGCCTGACAATCCGCGGTTTCCTGCAGGCAGGCGGACGCAATGACTGCGCGCCGGTGGCGACAGGGCGTTACCCTGAAGTCGCCGCAGCGCTCGCTTGGCTTGCACGGAGCGGCGATGCGCGCCTGACTGGGACCGGCAGCTGTGTATTCGCCGGTTTTGCGGAGAGGGCAGAGGCCGAGGCGGCGCTTTCGGACCTGCCAGACGAATGGTCGGGTTTCGTGGCAAGAGGCCTCGACCGGTCGCCGTTGCAGGAACGCCTGGCGGCGGAACGGGCCCGGCAAGGGCAAATTTGACGAATGGGGTGTCGCCAAGTGGTAAGGCAACGGGTTTTGATCCCGTCATACGAAGGTTCGAATCCTTCCACCCCAGCCAGTTGATGCGCGGCGCGCGTTGCACGCCGTCATGAGGGAGGCTCGCGTGGATCAGTCCACGATGGCGGTGTTTACCGGCAATGCGAATCCGATGCTCGCGCAGGACATCGCGCGCCATCTGATGCAGCCGCTGGGTCGCGCCCTCGTCGGCCGGTTCAGCGACGGCGAGATACAGGTCGAGATCATGGAGAACGTCCGCGGCAAGGACGTCTACCTGGTGCAATCAACCTGTCCTCCGGCCAATGAGCACCTGATGGAGCTCCTGGTCATGGCCGATGCCTGCCGGCGCGCTTCGGCCGGGCGGATCACCGCGGTGATTCCCTACCTCGGCTACGCGCGCCAGGACCGGCGGCAGCGCGCGATGCGGGTGCCGATCACGGCCAAGCTGGTGGCCGACATGATCGGCCGCGCGGGCGTGCATCGGGTGCTGACGGTGGATCTGCATGCGGACCAGATCCAGGGCTTTTTCGACGTGCCGGTGGACAATGTTTATGCGTCGCCCGTGCTGCTGGGCGAAGTCTGGAAGCAGAAGTACGAGAACATGATCGTGGTGTCGCCGGATGTCGGCGGCGTGGTTCGTGCAAGGGCACTGGCGCGGCGCCTGGACAATGCGGACCTCGCGATCATCGACAAGCGGCGGGCGCGCGCCAACGAGTCGCAGGTGATGAACATCATCGGCGACGTGCGCGGCAAGTCCTGCGTGATGGTCGACGACCTGGTGGATACGGCCGGCACGCTGTGCCTGGCGGCCCAGGCGCTGAAGGACGAAGGTGCAACGCGCGTGACGGCTTACATTACGCATCCGGTGCTGTCGGGATCGGCGGTCGAGCGGATCGCCACCTCGGCGCTCGACGAGCTGGTCGTGACCGACACGATTCCGCTGCGCGAGGATGCGAAGGCCTGCAGCCGCATCCGGGTGATGACGGTCGCGGGCCTGTTGGCCGAGACGATGCGGCGGATTCGCGACGAGGAATCCGTCAGTTCGCTGTACGTGGATTAGGAGGGGCAGACCTCTCCGAAAGGCAGCTGCCGGATGGTCCGGCGGCGCCGAAAACGGGAAGCCGGTGCCTGGTCGCGGGCCGGCAGTCCCTTGAATCGGGAGTGAAACAGTCATGAAAACTTCTTTCGAACTCGTCGCCGAGTTCCGGGAGGACCAGGGCAAGGGTGCGAGCCGCCGCCTGCGTCATCTCGGCAAAGTCCCGGCGATTCTCTATGGCGGGCGGCGCGACGCGCGCACGCTCATGCTTGATCACACGAAGCTTGCGAGGTTGATGGACGACGAGCGCTTCTACTCGACGATCCTGAGCCTGCGCGTGGGTGACCAGACGCAGGCGGCCGTGCTGAAGGACGTGCATCGTCATCCCTACAAGAACCAGATCATGCACGTCGATTTCCAGCGCGTGCTGGAGGACGAGAAGATCAAGATGATCGTACCGCTGCACTTCAAGGGCGGCGCCGAGGCCATCGGCGTCAAGTCGCAGGGCGGCGTGCTCTCGCATGTGCGCAATGACGTCGAGGTGACCTGCCTGCCGAAGGACCTGCCGGAATTCATCGAGGTGGATGTCTCCGCTCTCGAGATCAACCAGGTCCTTCAGCTGTCCGATCTCAAGCTGCCCGCGGGTGTCGAGATCGTGGAACTGCTCGCCGGTCGCGACAAGCCGGTGGCCTCGATCCACATGCCGCGCGTCGAGGAGGAAGTGGTGCCGGTCGTCGACGAAGCAGCCGCAGCGGCTGCAGCTGCTGGTACCGCGGCTGCACCGGGTGCCGCGCCTGGCGCCGCACCGGGTGCGCTGCCTGGCACCGCACCGGGTGCCGCACCGGCGGGTGCCGCGCCTGCGGCCGATGCCAAGGGCGCAGCAGGCAAGGGCGCCAAGGAAGGCGCAGGCAAGGGCGCCAAGGAAGGCGCAGGCAAGAAGGGCGACAGCAAGAAGTAACGCTCGTGGGCTGAGGATGAGTCAATGGCGGGACTGCCGTTGCAGCTGGTCGTCGGGCTCGGCAATCCGGGCCCGGAACACGCGGCTACGCGACACAATGCGGGCTTCTGGTTCATCGATGAACTGGCGCGCCGGCACGATGGCTGGCTGAAGCCCGAGCATCGGTACCAGGGCGACGCGGGCCGCGTAACGCTCGCAGGCGTCTCACTGTGGCTGCTGAAGCCGATGGCCTACATGAATCGCAGCGGTCTCTCGATCCGTTCGTTCTGCGACTACCTGCAGGTGCCAACTGAACAGGTCCTGGTCGTGCACGACGATCTGGACCTGCCGCCGGGCATCGCGAGACTGAAGCAGGGCGGGGGAGCGGGTGGCCACAATGGGCTCAAGGACGTAATCAGCCACATGGGCGAAGAGTTCTGGCGACTGCGCATCGGAATCGGTCATCCGGGGAATCGGGACGAAGTGATTGACTACGTGCTGCAGCGGTCGTCCGCCGTCGATGAACGGCTCATCCGCGAGGCCATCGAGCTCGCGGTTTCCGAGTTCCCGCGGCTGGTGACGGAAGGGGCGGAGTTGATGATGAACCGCCTGCACGCCAAGCCACCGGAACAGGAAACGCCCGGCTGACGCCGGCGTCACGCGCACAACATGGGTATTCGTTGCGGCATCGTCGGGTTGCCGAATGTCGGCAAGTCGACGCTATTCAATGCGCTGACGCGCGCGAAGATCGCGGCCGAGAACTACCCGTTCTGCACGATCGACCCGAATGTCGGGATCGTGCCGGTGCCCGATCCGCGCCTCGATGCGCTGGCAGCGATTGCGAAGCCCGAGAAGATCCTGCCGACCACCGTCGAGTTCGTGGACATCGCGGGCCTGGTCGCCGGGGCCTCGCAGGGCGAAGGTCTCGGCAACAAGTTCCTGTCGCACATCCGCGAGGTGGATGCGATCACGCATGTCGTGCGCTGCTTCGATGACGACGACATCGTCCATGTTTCCGGGCGCGTGGATCCGGCTTCGGATGTCGCGATTATCAATACCGAACTCGCGCTTGCTGATCTCGAGACCGTGGACCGCGCACAGGCGCGCGCCGACAAGCTTGCCAAGGCCATGGACAAGGATGCAATGCGCTGGCGGGATTCGCTGAAGCGCATCCGCGACCGGCTCGACCAGGGCGAACCAGTCCGTGCGCAGCAACTCGACCAGTTCGATCGGGAAAGGGTGCGCGAGTTGCAGCTGCTGACGGCCAAGCCCGTCATGTACGTCGCCAATGTGGACGAATCCGGATTCAAGGACAACCCGAAGCTCGATGCGCTCCGCAAGCTCGCCGAGGCCGAGGGCTCGGAGGTCGTGCCAGTGTGCGCCGCAATCGAGGCTGAAATCTCGGAACTGGACGCGGCCGATCGCGACGCCTTCCTCGCCGATCTCGGGCTGGCCGAACCCGGTCTCAACCGGATCATCCGTGCGAGCTACCACCTGCTGGGTCTGCTGACATTCTTCACCGCGGGTCCGAAGGAAGTGCGGGCATGGACCGTGCGCCAGGGCGCGACCGCGCCGCAGTCCGCGGGCGTGATTCACACGGACTTCGAGCGTGGATTCATCAGGGCCGAGACGATCGCGTACGACGATTACATTGGCGGAAAGGGCGAGGCCGGCGCTCGCGAAGCCGGCAAGCTGCGCCTCGAAGGCAAGGAATACGTCGTCCGCGAGGGTGACGTCATGCACTTCCGATTCAACGTCTGATTGCCGCCAGGTTCTGCGACGAAGCGCCGGTCCCCTGCGGCGGACACTATCCCGTGGACGCCCGGCCTGCGCTATTCATGCTGACCAGGTAATGGGCCCCGAGGACATGAGCGTAATGATCAACTTGACCCGCCGAACCCTTGCTGGCATTGCGACCGCCGTAACCCTGCTGGCGGTAATTGCCATTGCGCCGGCCCGGGCCGAAGCGCCGGCCGCGGCTGCAGCCCCTGCCGCTGCGCAGACGGAAGACCAGCGCTTGATGGCGTTCTTCGAGGAAGTGTTCCAGCGCAATCTGAAGGACAGCCCGATCTTCCAGTCGCAGCTCGGCATCAAAGGTCCGGATTACGGCAAGTGGGGCGACCTGTCCGATGCGGAAGCGACGCGCCAGAACGAGTTGACGAAGCAGGACCTCGCGCGGCTGAAAAGCGGGTTCAAGTACGACGCATTGTCCGAGCAGAGGCAGATCAGCTACCGGATCTTCGAGTACCTGCAGGAGCGCGGGCTGCGCATCTTCCCGTGGCGTTTCCACAATTACGCCTTTCAGACAATGAACAATCCGATCACCGGGTTCGCGACCTTCATGCAGAACGACCATCAGGTCGACGATGTGTCGGACGCCGAGGCCTACATCTCGCGCCTCAATGGCATCGAACAGGCGGCCCGCCAGACCATCGAGGGGATCGACATCGCAGCCGGGCGCGGCATCGTGCCGACCTCATTTTCATTCGATCCGGTCCTGCAGGACGGGCGCAATGTGCTGAAGGGCGCGCCATTCGACAAAAGCAAGGAAGACTCCGCGATTCTCGCCGACTTCCGCGCCAAGGCTGGAAAGCTCGAGATCGCAGATGCAGAGAAGCAGCGGCTGATTAATGCCGCCATTTCGGCGCTAAAGGGTCCGTTCAGCACCGGCATGAGTGCGATGCTGGCCCGGATCGAGAGCCTGCGCAGCATGTCCGTGGGGCCGAACGGCGTCTGGAAACTGCGGGATGGCGATGCTTTCTACAGGAACCAGATCGATTTCTGGACCAGTGAACCCAAGCTCACGGCCGATGAGATCCACGACATCGGCCTCGCAGAGGTCGCGCGTATCCGCGGCGAGATGGAAACCATCATGAAGCAGATCGGCTTCAAGGGCGACCTGCCGGCCTTCTTCAAGCACCTGCGCACCGATCCGGCAAATTTCTACCCGAACACCGATGAGGGGCGCCAGGCCTATCTCGACCAGTCGAAGGCCTACATCGATGGGGTTTACGCTGATGTCGGCAAGTACTTCAACATCCTGCCGAAGGCCTCGCTGGAAGTCCGGCGCGTCGAGCCCTGGCGCGAGGAGACGGCGCCGGTGGCTTTTTACAACCAGCCGACACCCGACGGCAGCCGCCCGGGCTACTACTACGTCAACCTCCGCAACATGGCGACGCGCCAGAAGCACGAGATGCAGACGGTCGCCTACCATGAGGGCGCGCCGGGCCACCATTTCCAGATCGCGATCCAGCAGGAACTCGCCGACGTGCCGATGTTCCAGAAGTTCGCCTTCTTCGGATCCTACATCGAAGGCTGGGGACTCTATGCCGAGCGCCTCGGCAAGGAGCAGGGCCGGTTCACCGATCCGATGCAGGACTTCGGCCGCCTGCAGGACGAGATGCTGCGGGCCGCGCGTCTCGTGGTCGACACCGGCGCGCATGCCAAGCACTGGACGCGCGAGCAGATGATCGATTACATGATGGCGAACAACCCGATGACTGCTGATGAGGCGACCAAGGAAGTCGAGCGCTACATTGACAACCCGGGCCAGGCGCTCTCCTACAAGATCGGCATGTTGAAGATCCTGGCGCTGCGCGAGCGCGCGAAATCCGAACTCGGCGATCGCTTCGATATCCGCGACTTCCACGACGTGGTGCTGAAGAACGGCGCGATTCCGCTGTCGATCCTCGAGGAACTGGTCGACGACTACATCGCAGAAAAGAAGGCGTCCTGACAGGAACCTTGACAGCTACCGGCACGGTCCCGACAATCCCGCCTCCCCGGGGTACCTTCCCACCGCGTGGCTAGGTAGCTCAGCTGGTTAGAGCACGGGATTCATAACCCCGGGGTCGAGAGTTCGATTCTCTCCCTAGCCACCATTTCGAGCTCGTCCAGGGCGCGTTCCAGGATGCCGAGGCCCTCGTCCACGACGGCATCCTCTGCCGTGATCGGCACCAGGATGCGGATCACGTTGCCGTAGATTCCGCAGGACAGCAGGATCAAGCCGAGTTCGCGCGCGCGCTTCGTCAGCGCTTTCGTCAGGTCGACTGCGGGCTTCGCCGGGTCGCCGCCCTCGCACAACTCGAATGCCACCATCGCGCCGAGTCCGCGGATTTCGGCCATCGAGGGATGGCGCGCGGCGAGTTTCTTCAGTCGCGTAGTCAGGCGCGTGCCCAGATTGATGGCGCGCGCGAAGATCTGCTCCTGTTCGAACACGTCGAGCACCGCGAGCGCCGCAGCGCAGGCGACCGGGTTGCCGGCATAGGTGCCGCCGAGTCCTCCCGGCCCGCAGGCATCCATCACTTCGGCGCGGCCGACGACGGCGGACAGCGGGAAGCCGCCCGCCAGCGACTTGGCGAGTGTGGAAATGTCCGCGGCAACGCCGTAATGCTCCATCGCGAACATGCGCCCAGTGCGTCCCGCACCGCACTGGATTTCGTCGGCGATCAGCACGATGCCGTGCTTGTCACAGAGCTCGCGCAGGCGCAGCACGAATTCCTTCGGCGCGACGTAGAACCCGCCTTCGCCCTGCACCGGCTCGAACATGATCGCCGCGACGCGCGCGGGTTCGATATCGCACTTGAAAAGCATCGCGATCGCAGCGAGGGAGTCGTCCACCGATACGCCGTGCAGCGCATTCGGGAATGGCACGTGATACACCTCGCCCGGCATCGGCCCGAAGCCCGCTTTGTACGGCTCGACCTTTCCGGTCAGCGCAAGCGCCATCATTGTGCGGCCGTGAAAGCTGCCCGCAAATGAGATCACTCCGGATCGTCCGGTGTGCACGCGCGCAATCTTGACTGCATTCTCGACTGCCTCGGCCCCGGTCGACATCAAGAGCGTCTTGTGCGGGCCCGCGCCGGGCGCGAGCTTGTTCAGGCGCTCGCAGAGCGCGACATAGGGCTCGTAACCGGTGATCTGGAAGCAGGTGTGAGTGACTTTCTCGAGCTGCGCGCGCACGGCTGCGAGCACGCGCGGGTGGCGATGGCCCGTGTTCAGCACCGCGATGCCGCCGGCGAAGTCAACGTACCTGTTTCCGTCCGCGTCCCACAGCAACGCATTCTCGGCGCGCTCGATGAAGATCGGCTGCGCCATCGAGACGCCGCGCGCAACGGCCGCATTGCGCCGCGCCACCAGGGATTCGTTGTTTTTCATTCTGACCTCAGTGGATCTGGATCTCATCGACGTCGTCGTCCTCGACAACCTGTTCCCAGGTGAACGTCGTGGTTTCGATGGGGTGCCCGGGCCTGATGTCTTCCGTGAGGTCGGTGTAGCCGAACTCGTCCGGTTCAACGTCATCCACCGATCCACCCCAATCGTCAGGCGGGGCCGCGGAGGCGACGGCGAACCGGCGCCATTCGGCGAAGTCGATCTCGTCGATGCCGCCGTCGAATTCCTGGATCTCGATGGTGCCGGAGTCCTCATCGAGTGCCACGACCTGGAAAGTCTCGGCCTTGTTACGGTGCGAGTACCAGTTTCCGACGATTGGCGGCAGACGATTGCTCACGGCCCGGTTCCTGCTTCGGGGCCGCCACGCACATAGTGGCGGGCGGCAATTTCATCCTACGCTTCAGAGTCGCCGCATGCCAAGCATTCGCAAACGAATTCGCATACTGTTCAATTCATGAATCGACCATGTGGCCCGCGGCAGCCCGGGAGAAGGCTATGACGACACCCGCAATCGTGGATTTCCGGCGCAACCTGAAGGCTCAGGAATCGGCGCCGGCGCCTGAGCGCGTGTTGAAAGGCGAGCCAAAAACCTGGGTGCGCAATTACTATACCGACCCCAGCCAGCAGTTCCTGGCAGGTACCTGGGCCAGCAATGTCGGCAAGTGGCAGATCGAATATACCGAGCACGAATTCTGCCATTTGCTCGAAGGCCGCGTCGTTCTGACCTCGGCGGATGGGCGCCGCTGGCAGTTCAATGCCGGCGACGCCTGGGTCATACCTGCCGGGTTCAGCGGCACCTGGGAGACCGTCGAACCGGCGCGCAAGCGCTACGCAATCTTCGAGGCCGCAAAGCCCACTTGAGCTGGTGTTGCGGGT
>JAENJD010000067.1 GCA_016844605.1 Steroidobacteraceae bacterium | reverse complement strand
GGGAATGACTTGTTTTCGGATGGGTATACGCATCCGATAAATTGCCAGACTGCTGACAACCATTGAGTTGCCACCCAGGTAGTCGATTTTTCCTCCGAAGGTGGCTTGCGGACGCGGAAAGCACTCAGCCGGCGGCTTCCATGTAGGCCCGCAGCACGGCGTTGATACGGGTCTGGTAGCCGCTGCCCCGGGCCCTGAACCAGTCGAGAACATCGGCGTCGAGGCGCAATGAAATCGCCGCTTTTCGGGGTGCTGCCGACAACCCCTGACGGACAATCTCGCGGACGATTTCCTCGATCGCGGGGGCCGGTGGTGCCGGCGGCAATGCGGGTGCTTCGGCCACCGGTCCTGGGGCCTCGTCGGGCTGGCTCCGGGTAAGCCTGGAGAAGAAGCCTTGTTTCATGGTGGCCTGCCTATCGGATCGAAAGGACCGTACCGACAGATTGTATATACAAACCCGAACGCCTGAGTGGTGACGTTAAACCCTTCACGAACCCTGGCTCAAGGAGCCGCCGATGAACCGCCCAAGCCTCCGGGCTACCGCCCTGCTCACCCTCCTTTTCCCTCTCGTCGCATTCGCACGACAGCCCTTGGACGTCTCGATTTTCGACCGGACCGCCGGACACGAGCTAGCCGTCTACTGGCATGCCGGCGAGCGCTATGTCGTCGGCGAGCCCGGCCATGAATACGAGGTTCGCATCTGCAACCCGAGCCCCGGAAGGGTGCTCACCGTGACCTCGGTGGACGGGGTCAATGTCATCAACGGACGCACGGCCGCCGCACATCAGACCGGCTACGTTTTGGACCCCTATGGGACGGTCGAAATCGACGGCTGGCGGAAGAGCATGGACGAGGTCGCGGCCTTCTATTTCACCTCGCTCCCGGACTCCTACGCGGCCCGCACCGGGCGGCCGGACAACGTGGGGGTTATCGGTGTCGCGGTGTTCCGCGAACGGGTGCCTTACGCCATGTTGCGCCAGCAGGAGTCGGCGGCCGCGGCCGATGCCCCCGCCCCCGCAGCTGAATCCAGGAACTCCAGTGCCAGGGCCGACGGCATGCTGGGCAAGCTCGGTACCGGCCATGGGGAGCGCCACGATTCCGGGGCGACCTACACCCAATTCGAGCGCGCGACCGATGAACCCGAGGCCGTAATCCGGATTTACTATGACTCGCGACGGAATCTGGTCGCCCAGGGGGTCATTCCGTCCAGGCGCTATGCCCTGAATGCCCCCGACCCGTTCCCGGGCGGCTTCGTTCCGGATCCCTGAACACGCCGGAGAGGCATAATTTCGGGATGGCGACCGAATTGCTGTTCCGGGAAGACGCTTACCTCAAGACAGCCACTGCACGTGTGCTCGCGGCCCGGGTGGTTGAGCCCGGCGCAGCCTACCTCGAACTCGATCGCACGATTTTTTATCCGCTGGGCGGCGGCCAGCCGGGCGACACCGGATTCCTGGTGCGGGAGAACGGCGAACGTATCGCGATCGTGGACACGCGCAAGGGCGACACCCACGACGTCGTGAGGCATTTGTTCGCCGCGGGTGCTGATCTACCCCAGCCGGGCGAGACATTGACCCTCGAACTCGACTGGCCGCGACGCTATGCGCTGATGCGCCTGCACACGGCGCTGCACGTGATGTCCTGCGTCGTCATCGCGCCGGTGACCGGCGGCAACATCGCGCCGGACAAGGCGCGGCTCGACTTCGACATCGACATGACGCTGCTCGACGCGTCGAATATCGAATGCGGAACGAATGAGCTCGTCGCGCGCGGCGTGGATACCGGGACCGTCTGGATCACGGATGCGGAACTCGACGCGCAACCGGAACTCGTGAAGACGATGAGTGTGCAGCCGCCGCGCGGCGCGGGGCTTGTGCGCCTGCTGAAAATTCCCGGCATCGACCTGCAGCCCTGTGGCGGCACGCACGTTAAGAACATCGCCGAGATCGGCGGCATCCGCGTAGTCAGGATCCGGAACGAGGGCAGGCGTAACAAGCGCGTGGAGATCACGCTCGTCGGGTAAGTCAGGCTCCGGCGAGGCGCTCGCGCATCACGCGATGCAGCAACACGAGGCTGATGATCACCTGCGTCGCGACACTTGCGACCGACAGGTACCAGACGTGCTCGAGCTTGAGATCCGGTAGCGTCGATAGCCAGATCACCGGCAGCACGAATGTCACGATGCGCGAGGAGCTGCTCGCGAGCGCGGGCCAGGTGTGGCCGAGGCCCTGGAAAATTCCGGAGCAGGTGAAGATCAGGCCAGACGCCACGAAATTCCAGGAGATGACCTGCAGGAAGCGCGAGCCGACCGCGATCACCTCGGGATCTGTTGTGAACTTCGCCACGAGCCAGCCCGGATTCCACTGGCAGACGAGCGTCAGCACGAACATCAGCACGCTGCTCATGATGGCCGCGCTGCGGAATGTCTCGCGCACGCGCGCATATTGCTTCGCGCCGTAATTCTGGCCGGCGATCGGTCCGGTTGCGAAGGCAATCGCCATCGCCGGCAGGAAGATCGCCTGCATCAAGCGCGTGCCGACGCCGAAGCCGGCCTGCGCCGCCGCGCCGAAGTCGCGAATGACCCAGTAGATCACCGACATGTAAACGAACATCAGCGCGAACTCGCCGCCGGCCGGCAGTCCGATGTTCAGCATGCGGCCCCACACCGCGAATCGCGGCCGCCACAGGCCGGCGCGGAAGTGCACGTACTTTTCGAGACGCATGAAATAGAACGACAGCAAGGCAACGCCGGCGGCGACCGAGATCGTACTCGCAAGGCCTGCGCCCGCGACACCGAGCGGACGACCGGTGCCTAGACCTGCAATCAGCACCGGTGCGAGCACGATATTCAAGAGCACGGTGACCATCTGCACGATCATCGTCGGCTGCACGACGCCGGTGGCGCGCAGCGCTGACATCATCACGATGGACACGTACTGCAGCGCGAGGCCCGGCAGGAACCAGTAGAGATAACTGATGCCGGCGTCGGCAGTCGCCGTGTCCGCACCGATCGAGCGCATGTAGCTCTCGGTCAGCGCGTAGCCGCCGATCAACGTGCCTGCGAGGCAGATCGCGGCGAGCACAAGCGACTGGTTGAAGACGAGATTGGCGTCGTTCGGATCCTTGCGCCCGACCGCCTGCGAGACGAGCGCCGCGGTGCCGACACCGAGCGTTTGCGTCAGCGCCATCACGATGAACATCGCGAGCCCCGCGGCGCTCACGCCCGCGATTGCGGCATCGCCCAGCTGCGCGACGAAATAGAGGTCGACCAGGAAATAGAGCGTCTGCGCCAGCATGCCGACGGCGATCGGCACGGCCATCTGGACCAGATTGCCGGTGATCGGGCCCTGGGTCAGGTCACGCATGGACTCCCCCGGAAGGAGTAAGATGGTACATGACCGCGGAAAACAGCGGCCGATCGATCAAATATTGCAAAAGGGGAAATCGTGAACATTCTGAAATCAGCTGCAGTCATTGCAGTGGGTTTGATCGCGCTCGCGGGCTGCAAGCCTGCCGCGCAAGACACGACGGCGGATGAAGCCGCAATCCGCTTGTCGGCTCCGGCCTGGGCCGCCTCCTACAATGCTGGCGACGCGGACGCATTGGCGGCCATGTACTGGGAAGACGCAACACTCCAGCCGCCGGGCGCGCCGGCCGCCACGGGCAACGCCGCGATTCGCGAGTTCCTTGCCAGTGACATCACTGCCACAAAAGCAGCGGGTTTGACAATGAACATTCCCGAAGCGGGCGCCGTCGACGTATCGGGCGACCTCGCCTACGAGGCCGGGACATACACTGTCACCGATGCTTCCGGTGCGACGGTCGATGCCGGCAAGTACATCGGCGTCTTCCTGAAGAAGGACGGCAAGTGGCTTTACATCCGCGACACCTGGAACTCGGACAACGCGCCTGCTGCGGCTGCGGCGCCGGCGAGCGAACCCGCCGCCTGACGATTCATCCGTCGGATGAAGAAAAGCCCCCTTGCGGGGGCTTTTTTTTGTTTTCTCACTTGGGATCGCTCAGTGCATTGCAGTACGATTACGCACGAGCTTTGGATTCAACGACCAGGCAATGGAACATTGCAGAGGGGGAATCGTGAATATCCTGAAGACAGCCGCAGTCGTTGCGGTAGGACTGGTCGCGCTTGCCGGGTGCAAGCTGAATGTGGACGCGGTGGACACGGCCGCGGACGAGAGCGCGATCCGTGACGGATCCAGGGCCTGGGCCACTGCCTACAATGCCGGCGACGCGGACGGCGTGGCCAGCCTGTATACGGAAGATGCTGTATTGATGCCGCCCGGCACGCCAGCGAAGTATGGCCGTGCCGCGATTCGCGAATTCATCGTCGTCGACAGCGCCGCCGCCAAGGCCGCAGGGTTGACGCTCACCATCGAACACGGCGACACCGTCGTCATGTCTGGCGACCTCGCCTGGCATGCGGGGCCGTATTCCGTCCATGACGCCTCCGGCGCGCTGGTTGACAGCGGCAGTTATGTGGAAGCCCTGCAGAAAGTCGAGGGCAAGTGGCTCACCGTGCGCGACATCTACAACTCGGACAAGGCACCCGCGCCTGCGGCGGAGCCTGGCGACGAGGTAACCGAGCAATCCGGGAGCGAGCCGGTACGGCCCTGATCCCTTTTCATCGGATTGGCGCCGGTACCGCCGGAACAAAGGCCCCCGCAAGGGGGCCTTTTCTTTTCAAAACTTCCAGACGAGGCCGGCTGAAGGAATCAGCGGCAGAGAATCCTGAGTCTCGACATCGAATACGGCGGGATCGAATTCCGTTTCGAGCTGGTATTCGGCGCAGCATTCATTCCTGCGCTGGAGCAGGTTGTTGACCTCGACATAAGCCGTCAGCTCGCCTGCCGACCCCAGGTCGAAGCGCCGTGCGATGCGCATGTCAATGCTTACAAAATCGGAGAGGCGCAATGCATTGCGTTCGCCGACCGCGACCAGCGGGAATGGATCGAGTGTCGCCAGCTCCAGTTCGGTCGTGCGCCAGCCTGTGTGCCAGGTGGCGGCAATGGAGGCTTCCCAGCTGGCGCCGCGCCAGCTCAGCCCACCGCTTGCGTAATTGCGCTGGTCCCAGCGCCTGTGAAGCCGCTGGCCATCCACGCGGTCATACACCTGCGACGCGCTGTAGCTGAGCCAGCCGGAGAGCGCGCCGGCATCGTAATTCAGCGAGATCTCGGCGCCTTCCGCCTCCGCGGAATCCGGCGCAATCCGGATGCGGTCTGGCTTAAGCTCCGGCAGCACCACCAGCGTGTTCATCAGAAGCTCATAGCGTGGCAGCGGGTTCTGGTAATCCTTGCGGTACACCTCCGCCCGCAATTTCAGGGCCGGCGTGAGGTCGTGCTCGATGCTCGCGACCAGATGCGTCGCACGTTGCGCCGGAGAGTAATTTTGCTCGCCGTCGGATACATTCAGTTCATTGATGCCCTGGGCCTGGAAGTAGCGACCCCAGGAAAGTCGAAGCCGCGTGTCTTCACGGGGGCGCCACATCAGCACCGCACGCGGGCTCGCATGCGATCCATCCTGCGCAGCGAGTGATTCACGGTCCCAGCGCATGCCGAGATCCGTGGTCAGTGTCGTCGTCGGCTCGAAGCGCCAGTTTACGTAGGCGCCGGCCTGGTGACCGGAAGGCCGCACCAGGATGGAACGCGAGCGCGAGGGCGTCGTGGACGCGCCCGGCGTCAGGAACAACAGTTCGAAGTCAACGTTTTCCGTGTAGCGGTAAGCGCCATTCATCTGCCGCCACTCGGCGCCGGCTTGCAACACCGATCGTGCACCTGGCCGCCACCAGGCATCGGCCTGGAACGAGTTGATGATGAAGTCGCGTTCATCTACCAGCGAGCCGGTCGCGACGCCCGGAAGGACCGTACTGCCGGAGCGATCGCTGCCCAGTTCCGTGCGCGCAATGAGCATGCGCCCGCCGAATCCGTCGGAAGCACCGAAGTCCATGCGCACCCAGTAGTAGGCGTCACGGTACTCGGCCCGGGCGTTTTCCTCCTGGTCGGTGTCGGATGCCACAATCTGGTCGACGAACGTGAGGGCGTTGGCGGATAGCGCGAACTGGTCATTCACGCGATGACCGACATGTGCATAAAGGTCGTGGTAATCCGGCTCACCGAGCGACTGGTTCGCGAGGTCGAAGAACAGACTCATGTTGCTGCGCCGCGCCGCAACAGCCCAGTCTCCGGCGCCGTCATTGTAGGAACCGTCAGCCGAGATGCCGGCGGTAAACAGGGAGAACACGGCCTGGCCATGGAACTGCCGCCCCGGCAAACGCGGCGCGACTTCCACGACACCGCTGCTGCGATCGCCGAATGTCACGGGAAAGCCACCCGTGTAAACACGGATATCGCTGACGATGCCCGGATCGATCGCGCTGAAGATGCCGTAGAAATCCTTGAAGTGGAACGGATCGTATAGCCGCAGGTCGTCGAAGCGCACCAGCGTTTCTTCGTCGGTGCCGCCGCGCAGGTGGACGCGGCTGGAGTAGTCCTGGCGCGCGACACCCGGCAGGCGTGACACGGCACGCAACGGGTCTTCGCCGATTTCGGGCAGCATCTCGAGGTCGTCGGCATTGAATATAGCCGTTGACAGCGGTGTGTCGCCTCCGAACAGGTAGGTGCTCGCGCTGACGATGACCGTATCGAGCGGCGTCGGTGCGGGACTATGCACCGTCCCGGGCGCCGCGCGCCGAGGCCCACGCTGCATCTCCCGCACGAGTACGAGTGCGCCATCGGGGCCATCGGTAACGGTGATGCCGTGCGGCGCGAGGATTTCGGTGAGCAGCGCGCGCGCTTCGGTTGCCACCGGCTCGCGCTCGATGCGCATCCAGGGTTTCACGAGATCGCTGCTGTAGAAGATCGCAAACCCGCGCTCTCGCAACTGTTCGAGCGCCTGTTCTACCGTCTGCCCCTGATAGGCCATGGCAACGCCTGGCAACCAGGCCAGCAACAGCAACGTCAGTTTTCTCACGACCGTGGTCAGAGCTCGGTGCGGAAGCGGACCTCCATTGTATCTCCGACCAGCGTGTATTCGAGATCGGTTGTCGCCAGCATCACATCGAGGGCAGCCATTGGCGCCAGGTGCACGATGTTGCCGTGCAAGATCACCGTGGCTGCGCGTGCCTCCACGCCCGGCGTTTCATAATGCAGCCGCCGGCCGGTCTCGCGTGAAACCCAGGCGAGCAATACCGACGCCGGCTGGCCGTCGATATCCGGTGCCGGCGCGACTGTTTCCACCCACTGCCACGCGGTGTCGGTCGCCGCGATTGAAGTGCGCGAGACGCCGCCAAGAAGGTCAATGTCAAGCTGCTCGCCCGCCGAGCCATTCACAAGATTTCCCGCGCGGTCGATTTCCACGCGCCCCTCGCGCACCCGCAATCGCAAGGATCCATCGGCGACATGCAACTCAAACTGAGTGCCGACATCGCGCGCAGTGCCCACGGGCGTTTCAATCTGATAGCCCGTGCCGAGGCTGGCCCTGGTGTCCAGGTAGACCGTGCCAGAGCGCAGCAGCACCCGTCGCGGCCCATCGATCTGCAATTCAGTCGCGGCAGCGAGCCGTAGCGAAGCGCCATCATCGAGTGCGAGCGCGACGCCGCCGCCGGCCAGTGTGCGCAGTTTCGCACCAGTCGCAAGATAGCCACCTGTCTCCGTCATCGGCTTCCAGTCGCCATCGATAGCAAGTTCCGCAGTGCCGATGACGCGCGCCACTTGTGCCACCTGCGTCTGTGCAGTGTTGGAATTCCACTGCAACAGGAATGCGATCGCGAGCGCGGCAACGCCTGCAGCCGTGGCCAGCAGAATCCAGTTCCGCCCACGACGTTCCGCGACTTTCTCGCGAAACGCCCCGGTCGCCGCAGCAAGCACCTGCTGGTAAGCGTCTTCCGGGGGCTCCGTGCGCCGGCCCGCCGCCCGTATCAGCGACGCGACAATATCGGGGCTGCTCTTGCGATCTTGTGATTCGTGTTCCATGTTCCTACCCCGGGCTCTGGCCCAGCGATCCTGTCAACTCATCCGACGCGCCGGCGAGATCCGAGATGGCGGCGCGAAATGCGACTCTTGCCCTCGTCAGCAGTGACTCCGCCGCCTTGGGTCCGAGCTCGAGCCGCCGCGCGATTTCCTCGACCGACTGCCCGTCCAGGTATTTCCACTCGAGCACTTCGCCGTAGTGCCCCGGCAACGCATCGAGCGTCGCCTCGACGACGCGACGGACTTGCTGGCGCCAGACACCGGTGTCCGGTTCGTCATCGGTGGGGGCCGCGAGTGCCTCGAGTATCGCGCGCATGTCTGGTTGGTCTTCCAGCAGCACGACATGCTCTGCGCCCCTCTGCCGCTTTCGATAGTGATCCGAGATCACATTTCGGCAGATCTGGCAGAACCAGGTGTAGAGCGCTGCCTCGCCGCGATAGCCGTCGAGTCGTTCAATCGCATTGCAGAATGTCTGCTGCACGACGTCGCGCGCGGTCTCCTGGTCCCGGTTGAGTCGCACGAGCGCAAATCGATACAGCCGCGGGAAAAAGCGGTCGAACAGCTCCCGGAAAGCCGCCTCGTCACCCGCCAGGATCCGGCGCGCCACAGCCCGATCGACATGAACCATGTCAGCCATGTCTAGTTGGACGGCTGTCGGCGGCAAATCCTTTGGTTTGAAAGACATTTTTGTGCTGCAGGTCCCGTTTTTGAAGCGCCGGGATCGCCGGGTCCGCTCCGCAGCTGGATGCGGTCCACAAGAGTGCGCGTCGATCGAGATCGACGGTGGGTCCAGGGCGACCTCGCCGAACCTGTCAGAGTCTCAGTCGTCGAGCGTGCGATCTTTCCAGTTCCACCACTTCAACAGTTCTTCCTGCGGCTCCGGCGTGCGCGCGGCATAGGTAGCGCATCGGAACGTGTAGAGCAGGCAGGGTTCCTGTTCGTGGCCTGTGATATTGCGGAGTCGGGCGTAGAGCTGTTCCGGGTTTGACTCGGCGAGTTCCCGGATCGAGTGAATGCCGAGGTGCCGGAGATCCGCCGCGATGGCGGGCCCGACACCGGGCAGCGTGGTCAACTCGTCGTGCATTGGCAGGGTCCTCCTATGGCTTGTCCACGGCCAAAGATTACACCTCCTGACAAGAATTGAAACAGCCCCTGCGGAGCCTCAGGTGGGCGCGCTGTTCCTGCTATCCTCAGCCGTTGCCAGTACGCAAGTCCTTGATTGGCGACGAACCACGATGAAGTTGTCCGACGAAATGCTGCAGGCTTACTTTGACGGCGAGCTCGATCTTGTCGCGCGCGCCGAGATCGAGGCAGCCATCGAACGCGATCCCCGGATTGCGCGCATCGCTGAGGAACATCGTTCGGCGCGAAAGCCTGAGCAGGCCGCGCCGCAAGCGGCGCCAGCCCGGCGAGTGAAGGCAGCAGTGAAGCCGGCGGCTTCCGCGCCGCGCGAAGAGGTAGTCCCGCCGCAGGCCCAGACCGTCGCGCCACCGGAGGCGGCCGCGCCGCGCTTTCAACTTCCGCAGTGGCTCGTTCCCGCGGCAGTGCTCGCACTCGGCGTGGCCGTTGGAAAACTTGCGCTGAGCGGCGCCGATGCGCCATACGCCGAATCGGAATCCGGGCTCGTCGCGCGTGGCGAACTTGCATGGGCATTGGACGGCCAACTCGCGAGCGACGTTGGCACGGGTAACGTGCACATCGGCTCGAGTTTTCTCGATCGCAGCGGCGCGTACTGCCGGACATTCCGCCTGCAGCATGAAGCGCCATTCGCGGGACTCGCTTGCCGGTCAGGCGACGACTGGCAACTGCCGCTGCTTACCGCGGCGGCGCCATCGGAGATCAATTCACATCAGATCACGGTGATGCCGATGGCGGTGCTGAGGGCAGTTGACGCCGCCATCGACGGCGAACCACTCGATGCGCCGGCGGAGGTCGCGGCGCGCGATGCCGGCTGGCGGGTTGTTCCGCAGCCGGTCGAAGCTGAATGAATCCTGCAGTTCGCCTGCTGCTGCCACTTGTCGCGGCCTCACTCGCTGCCTGTGCGCAACTTTCAGTGCAGAACGAAGCGCGGGCCGTCCGCGAGGCGGGCATCGCGGCCGCGAATCCGCTCGCGGTGGATGCGGGCGTGGAAATCCTCGCCGCCGGCGGAAGCGCGGCAGATGCCGCGGTTGCCGTGCAGTCGGTGCTCGGTCTGGTCGAGCCGCAGAGTTCGGGCCTGGGCGGTGGCGCGTTCCTGCTCTACTACGACGCAGCGACCGGTGCGATCACGGCTTTCGACGGACGTGAAGTCGCGCCCGCGGGCGCAACTTCCGGGATGTTCCTTGACGAGCAGGGCGAGCCGCTCTCCTATCACGATGCGGTGCTCTCGGGGCGCTCGACCGGTGTGCCGGCTGCAATCGCGATGCTGGGCGCCGTGCATGCGAGGCATGGCGCGCTGCCCTGGCAACGCCTGTTCGATCCTGCAATCCGCGCAGCGGAATCCGGATTCGCAGTACCGCAACGGCTTGCGCGCTTCGCGAACAGCACGGCCTCGCAAGCCGCTGAGCCCGATGTGCGCGCATTGTTCTCGCGCGCCGATGGCACCACCGTGCAGGCAGGCGATCACCTGACGAACACCGCTTATGCCGCCACACTGCGGCAGATCGCCGCAAAGGGCCCGCGTGCCCTGCTAGAGCCGCCAATTTCGGATGCCATTATTGCGCGCACGCATGCAGAGCCTCGACCCGGCACATTAGCGGCCAGCGATTTCGAGAACTATCACCCGGGCATCGGCGATCCGCTGTGCGGCCCGTATCTCGTGTACGTCGTCTGCGTGCCACCGCCGCCTTCCTCCGGCGTCTCGCTGTTGCAACTGCTCGCGCTGCTCGATCGCACCGACATTGCGCTGCGCGGGACAGAAGACCCCATTGCCTGGTATCTGTTCGCCGAGGCGAGCCGCCTGATGTACGCAGATCGCGATCAATTTGTCGCCGACCCCGCGTTCATCGACGTGCCCGTTGCCGGATTGCTCGACCCCGAATATGTGGTCCGGCGGGCAGCGTTGATCGGCGCGGTAGCCGGCCCAGCCCCTGCCGCGGGCGCTCCCGCGCCGATCGAACGAGGTGCCGATGCATCAAACGAGGCGGCAGGAACGAGTCACTTTGTGGTGGTGGATGCGGCAGGCAATGTGGCCTCGATGACGACCACGGTCGAATCGCTGTTCGGCTCCGGTCGCGCCGTCGGCGGCTTCATGCTGAACAACCAGCTCACGGATTTCTCATACCGCCCGGTGATCACCGGGCAACCGGTAGCCAATGCCGTCGCTGGCGGCAAGCGTCCACGCTCCTCGATGGCGCCGGTCATCGTGCTCGATC
>JAENJD010000118.1 GCA_016844605.1 Steroidobacteraceae bacterium | reverse complement strand
GAAGTCGGGCACGACGTTGGGGGCGGACCCGCCGCTCGTGATCACATAGTGAATGCGTGCGTCGGATGGCACGTGCTCGCGCATCATGTTGACCATGTAATCCATCGACTCGATGCCGTCGAGCGCCGAGCGTCCGCGCTCCGGCGCGCCGGATGCATGCGCGGAAATCCCGTGGAATCGGAATTTCGCATTCTTGTTGGCGAGCGCCTTGTCGAGTCCGGCGAAATTGACGTCGGAGGGATGCCAGTGCAGCACCGTGTCCACGTCGTTGAAGAGGCCGGCGCGCACCATATAGACCTTGCCGGCACCGCCTTCTTCCGCAGGCGTGCCATAAAGCCGGATCGTGCCCGGTGTGTCGCTCTTCCGCAGCCAGTCCTTGAGGGCGATTGCCGCGGAAACGCTGGCGGTGCCAAAGAGATGGTGTCCGCAGGCATGACCGGAGAGCTTGCCGGAGATCGGCTTGCGCAGCGGCGACACGTCCTGCGTGATGCCGGGCAGCGCGTCATATTCGGCCAGGATGCCGATCACGGGTTCGCCCTTGCCCCAGCTCGCAACGAACGCCGTCGGCATGCCGGCGACACCGGCCTCGACCTTGAATCCCGCCGCGGCGAGATCCTTCTGCAGCAAGGCGGAACTCTTCACCTCCTGGTAGCCGACCTCCGCCCAGTTCCAGATTGATCGCGCGATCTCCTCGTCGTGACTTGCGCGGCCGGCCAGGAATTGCCGGATTCCATCATCGGCCTGCGCGGTCGCAGGGAGCAGGATGCAGGCGGTGGTCACCAGGAATATGCGGCTCATGATCGGGTCCCTGTATCGATTTGAAGAAGGCGGTTCGCCAGCAGGACTGCGCCGCCGGCGGTGAGCAGCCAGCCGACCCAGGCGGGCGGGGTTCCGAACGAAAGCCAGATGACGCCGCCCAGCAGCGAAGCGGCCGCCGCGATGATGACATCCGTGCGCCTGCGGCTTTCGCGCAGTTCGCCCTGCAGCGGTTCGATAGAGGCGGTTTCAGTGCGGACCACCAGCTCGCCGTCGTAGGCCTGGCGAATCGCGCGTC
This sequence comes from Steroidobacteraceae bacterium, assembly GCA_016844605.1. Classification (GTDB taxonomy): domain Bacteria; phylum Pseudomonadota; class Gammaproteobacteria; order Steroidobacterales; family Steroidobacteraceae; genus SCUD01. The sequence continues at coordinate 2,956 of JAENJD010000118.1, read as the reverse complement.
GCGCAATGACCGGCAGGAGCTTCAGCACCTCGGCGATATCCGGCCAGTTACTGCGGATGTGATCGAGGATGGCGCGCGGCCCGGTGCGCTCGCGGACCCAATCGCGCAGGAACGGCTGGGCAGTCTTCCAGAGATCGAGATCCGGATACAGATCGCGACCGACGCCCTCGATGTTCAGCAGGGTCTTCTGCAGCAGGATCAGCTGCGGCTGGATCTGCATCTGGAAGCGCCGGGCGATCTCGAACAGGCGCAGCAGCACGAGGCCGAAGGAAATGTCCTTCAGTGGCTTATTGAAGATCGGCTCGCAGATGGTGCGCACGGCGCTCTCGAGTTCGTCCACGCGCGTACCGGCGGGTACCCAGCCGCTCTCGACATGCAATACCGCGACCCTGCGATAGTCGCGCTCGAAAAAAGCCAGGAAATTGCCCGCCAGGTATAACTGATCGCGCGGGTCCAGCGTGCCGACGATGCCGAAATCCACGGCGACATATTTCGGATTAGCCGGATCGTTGACATCGACGAAAATATTTCCCGGGTGCATGTCGGCGTGGAAAAAATTGTGCCGGAACACCTGCGTGAAGAAGATCGTCACGCCATTCTCGGCGAGCTTCTGGATATCGGTGCCGAGTGCATGCAGCCGTGCGACATCCGAGATCTGGACGCCGTGAATGCGCTCCATCACCATGACTTCGCGACGGCAAAGGTCCCAGTGAACCTCCGGCACGTGCAGCATCGTGGAGCCCGCGAAATTTCGCCTTAGCTGCGAGGCGTTGGCGGCCTCGCGCATCAGGTCGAGTTCGTTGAGTACGGTCTTTTCATAGTCGGCGACGACCTCGGTCGGCCGGAAGCGCCGCGAGTCGGCCCAGTAACGGTCGGCGAGTGCCGCGAGTGCATGCAACACTTCAATATCCCGGCCGATGACCTCGCGCATGCCGGGCCGCAGCACCTTGACGACGACCGCGCGGCCGTCGATCAATGTCGCCGCATGCACCTGGGCAATGGACGCGGCTGCGAGCGGCGCCTCTTCGAAGCTGCCGAACAGTTCAGTGACCGGGCTTCCGAGTGCTTCCTCGATCCGCGCTTTCGCGATGTCGCCGGGGAAGGGCGGGACGCGGTCCTGAAGCTTCGCCAGTTCGTCGGCGATGTCCACGGGCAACAGGTCGCGCCGCGTCGACAGCAACTGGCCGAACTTCACGAAGATCGGCCCGAGCTCCTCGAGCGCCAGGCGCAGCCGCTCCGCGCGCGTACCGCGACGGCGCGTGAACCAGGTCCACGGCGAAAGATAGAAAACGAACCGGAGCGGCCGGTACAAATGTGTCGCGCGTACGAAGTCACCCAGTCCGTATCGCACCAGCACGCGATGAATGGTCAGCAGGCGTCCGGCGACGCGCAACGTGATCAATGCCGGCTCCGCGGACGCTCGAGCTGCTCAAGCCGTGCTTGGAGACGGTCTGTGGCCTCGCGAACGGCATCGACGCCTGCGAGAAACTCGTCAACCTCGAATCTCGCCGGGACGTCGTGTCCTTCCTCGGTCAGGTATTCGGCGACGTTCTGCAGGAATGTATCGCGCGTCTTCAGTCCGAAGCGCATGGCGCCATGCGCGAGGTTTGCCAGGTGGTGCGCAAACGCATCGCCCGTGACGCGCGACAGCTCTTCCTCGAAGTCCGGCTGCGCGGCGGCAAACAGTTTCTGGAATCCCTGGGCGACCTCGGCATCGCCGGTGATCTGGAGGCTGCCGCTGCGGAACGCGTTGGTCGTGTCCGGGGCGGCGAGCCTCGCAAGCGACAGCGGCGTGCCCTCGATCGTCGCATCGGCCGGAGTGTCATTTCCGCTTCCGATCGCGATTCGATCCCCGGCCGCCTCAATGCGGACGCGGAATGGCGTAGCGGCGACCTTGATCACCAGCGACTTGCCCACGACCTGCGCCAGCAGGGCGCGCGCACGCGAGGAACCCGCAATATTTCGGTTCAACAACGATTCCAGCGGGCGCAGCAGCGGATCGGGTGTCATGGGAGCTCAGTAAACGCAGCCGCGATGCAGCGCGACGATGCCGCCTGCGAGATTGTGCCACCGACAGTCCTCGAAGCCTGCTTCGCGCATCAACGCCGCAAGCGCCGGCTGGTCCGGGTGCATGCGGATGGATTCTGCGAGATAGCGATAGCTGGCTTCGTCGCCGGCGAAGACGCGACCGAGTGCCGGCAGCAGGCCGAAGGAGTAGGCATCGTATAGCGGCTTCAGGCCCGCGACCTGCGGCTGCGAAAACTCGAGCACCAGCAGGCGGCCGCCCGGCCGCAGCACACGGCGCATCGAAGAAAGCGCCGCTGCCTTGTCGGTCACATTGCGCAACCCGAATCCGATCGTCACGCAGTCGAATGTGCGATCCGGGAATGGCAGGCATTCGGCATTCGCGATGACGAAGGCGACATTGCGGGCGATGCCTTCATCGAGCAACCGGTCACGGCCGCGCGACAGCATTTCCCGGTTGATGTCCGTGAGCACCGCGAGACCCGACGGTCCGACCTGACGTGCAATACCGGCGCCGAGATCGCCGGTGCCGGAGGCGACATCGAGTGCGCGCTGGCCGGGACGCAGGCCGGTCTGCGACAGTGCGAACCGCTTCCAGAGCCGGTGCATGCCGCCCGACATCAGGTCATTCATCAAGTCATATGAGCCCGCGACCGAATCGAACACACTGCGCACACGCCCGGCCTTTTCTGACACGGCGACCTGCTCGTATCCGAAGTCGACGAATCCGTCGCGTGGCTGACCGGAAGTCCCTGATTTCGCTGCGTTGTCGTGCTTGGCCACCAGCGGATTCTACAGCGTCAGACTGGCAGCTTGCGCTCGTAGCCAAGCTTTTCGCAGCGCTCCAGGTAACGGGCCCACTTGCGGTCGTATTCGACGCCGAGTTCGCGCAGGTAGTCCCAGCTGTACAGTCCGGTGTTGTGCCCGTCGT
>JAENJD010000066.1 GCA_016844605.1 Steroidobacteraceae bacterium | reverse complement strand
GCGACGCGGCCCTTGGTGCCGATGATCGTGTCACCGAGATGAATGCCGCGGCCGATGCCGTAGGGAGACGCCAGCATTTCGAGCCGCTCGATCAATGCAACTGAATCGAGTGGCTCGCCATCTAGCGAGGTGGGCAGGCCGGCTTCGAATCCAATGACGATTCGCTGCGGCGATTGCGGCTTCGTGAATGCGTCCTTTGAGAGCACCCAGGCGCCTTCCGGAATGCTGCCTGCCGATGTCAGAGTCTCCTTTCCACCGATCGTCACACCCCAGAGGCCGCGATTCGTGGAGTACGCGGCGCCATGCGCCGGCAGCGGCAGCTTGCGCTGCTGGAGATAGCTGAGTTGTTCGGGACGCTTGAATGCCTGGTCGCGGACAGGCGCCAGGATTTCAAGTCCCGGCGCGAGGGTGCGCAGGGCGACCTCGAAGCGGACCTGGTCGTTGCCGGCGGCCGTGCAACCGTGCGCAACAGTGCTGGTGCCCAGTTTCATTGCCATCGCCGCGACCGTCTGCGCCTGGATCGAGCGCTCGGCGCCGACACAGAGCGGATACATCTGTCCGCGGCGGACATTGCCGATCAACAGCCAGCGCAGCACGCGATCGAAATAGTCGCGACGCGCATCGATGAGGTGATGCGAACTTGCGCCGAGCAGTTTCGCCCGTTCCGCGAGCTGCCGCGCGGCGCCTGCGTCGATTCCGCCGGTGTCGACGGTGACCGTGACGACAGGGCGGCCGTAGGTCTCCTTGAGCCACGGCACGCAAAACGACGTGTCGAGACCGCCGGAAAAAGCAAGCAGGATGGGCGCGTCGGCCCCCGGTGAATGACTGGGCATGAAGTTACTCAGACTCGAAATTCTTGGTGGAGGCGGGCGATCAGGCGGCGCTGGGCGGCAGCTCCCTGGGTTGCAACGAAGATTGTGTCGTCGCCGGACAAGGTGCCGACGATCTCCGGCCACTGCGCGTGATCCAGCACGATCGCGACACTTTGTGCGGCGCCCGCGGTCGTGCGAATCACGGTCAGACAGGGGCCAGCTGCCTTCAGGTCGCGAACAAATGCCGCGACCGCCGCGAAATCATCGATTGCCGGCGTCAACTCGTCCGGCAGCACGTAGCGGTCGCCTTGCTTGGCCACACCGAGCTCGCGCAGGTCGCGGCTGACGCTCGACTGGGTCGCGTGGTGGCCGGCCTTGTCGAGCAGGCGCACGAGATCCTCCTGCCGGCCTACGGTTACGCGGGTGATGATGCGCCTGAGCGCTTCGCGGCGCGCTGAAGCCGTGTGCGCGCCGTTGCCTCGTGTTTGAGTGTGCATAAAATTGCAATAGTATTGCATAAATATGCAGACATGGTCAAGAACCGCGTCGTCAGATCTGGAAGGCCATGCGGACGCGGTCGCCGACGCCCCCGTCCGGTGCATGGCTGCGTTCCTCGACCGTGACAATTCCGCCACTGCCGATCAGCACGACGGTGCTGCAGCGGGTGCCGTAGCCGTCGCTGACTATGAAGGCTGATGACAACAGTCGCTCCCATTCGAGGCCGATGCCGGTATCGGGTAATTCCTCGTCGGAGGCGATGCTGCGATCCGACAGCATTCGCATCAGCGCTTCGGGCTGCGGATGATCGCCCGCCAGTTCCCGCTCGAAGCGTTCGCGTGCGCGCAGGAGTTTCGGCCAGGGTGTGTCGAGCTGCTTGTTGCTCAGGCCATAGATGCCGGGCAAGAGCATGCGCGCCTCGGGTTCAGGATGGCTCGTAACGTAGGCCAGGCCCTCGTGATCCATTGCGAGGAGGTTGAAGCCGCTGAACTGGCCAGCGCGCGATGCAGTCGCGCTCGCGAACCCCGAAGCGCTTACGGCGCCACCAAGAAATTCGCCGATCAGCGATCCACGCGAAGTGCCTTCGGGTCGCGGCATTGACGGGTCGCGGTAGTTCGTCACGAGCGCGATGCGGCCCGCGCCATCGAGCCCGAGCCAGCTGCCGCCGGCCTGCAGATCGCGACCCGCGAGCATGCGGACACCGTCTTTCCACCAGTGAAGCGCCTGGGCCGGCCGCGCATGGAATTCATCGCGATTGGCGGCCAGCACCAACGGGTAACGGGGGTGTGCGCGGTAGGCGATCAGGACCAGGCACATGGGACCCTCAGCCCCGTCCGCGCAGATGCATCTCCTCGGCGAGTGGACGCACGCTACCCGCGTCGTACCACTCTTCGATCAACCGGAATGCGATCGACTGCGGAAATGGCAGCAACGGCGTACCGGCCGCGATTTCCGCGCGGCTGAACCAGCGGGCGTCCTCCAACTCCTCGTCGCCCAGGTGGACGTCGTTCGAAAGGGCCTCGGCACGAAAGCCGAGCATCAACGACCGCGGAAACGGCCAGGGTTGCGACGACTGGTAACTTGTTGCACCGGCAACGATGCCGGTCTCCTCGAACACTTCACGCCGCACGGCGTCCTCGAGACTCTCGCCTGGCTCGACAAAGCCCGCAATTGTCGAATAGCGCCCCTCAGGCCAGCCCGCCTGGCGGCCGAGCAGCGCGCGATCGCCCTGGGTGACGAGCACGATGATCGCCGGATCCACGCGCGGAAAAAATTCCGTGGCGCAGCCTTCATTCGTGCAGACCATCATGCGACCGGCACGCTGTGGCCGTGTCGGTGCCCCGCAGCTGCCGCAGAAGCGATGGCGGTGACGGAAAGAGACCATCGCGCGTGCATAGGCGAGCAGGCCCGCCTCTTCGTGCGGCAGCAGGCCCGCAGCGAGGCGCAGGTCGGCGAATTCGGCGCCATCAGCTAGCGGTGGCGGCGTATCGGCCTCGATTTCGATCGTGAACACGGCGCGGCCGCCGTATTCGCCGAGCAGGATCAGTTCGTCGACATCGATATCCGCGAATGGCCCGCCGCCGAATTCGAACAGGAAGGCGCTGGGCGAGGGCGTGCGGATCAGCGGGCAGCGCGAACGCCAGACAGGAATCAGGCGGGCTGTTCCCTCCGCAATCGCAAGCGCGACCGTCTCCGAATCGGCGTGCGAGAGCTTCAGCCGATCGACATGCGGCCCGGCAAAGACATTGGGCCGCTCGATGTCAGTGCGCATCGGGAACAGTTCCTGAAAGGCAGATACGCCATTCTAGCAGTCACCTACCGACAGGCCCGGCCGCGCCGGCGGGCGGGTCGAGGCGCAGAACTCGCAGGCCTTTGGCTTCTCTGCATAGCGCAGCACGACGAGCAGGCTGCCGCAGCCCTCGCATTCGTCCAGGCACAGTTCGTTCTGCCGCTCCAGCGAGCGCATCAGGTGGCAGGCGTGCTCGAAGGAGATCTGCGGGTGTTCAAACAGGCTCGCGAAGGTCTCGTAGGCCTCGCAGAACCTTTCGCCCCAGCGCAGCTGGTCGAGGCCGCCCGGTCCGCTTCCTGCCTCGCGCCGCAGCAGCCCGAGGATGCACATCAGAGTCGCGAGGCCCGCGGCTTCGCGGCGGATGCCGGCATTGCGCATGAAGAAGGCGCTTTGACGCGGCGATTTGCCGCGGTGGCGGCGCACGTCGCGGCGCCCGGCATCGGCGACATAGGACCGGTAGAGCTTGCGGATCCGGTCGTCGGTCAGCCCGGTCCAGCTGCGGATGGTGTGGGTTCGTGCCTCGTGCCCGATCAGGCGCAATGCCAGGTCCAGCCGGAGCCGGTCGCGGGTGTAGCGGTCGTCGGTGATTCGCATCTTTTATCGCCTTGACGTAATGATAACTGACTGGTATTTTTCTACCAGTCAATGTGAAGTCGGTCAAAGAGCCGGCCACCAACGTAATGGCACGTCATCGGGGAGAAATGCCATGAACCGCCAACAACCGCTTGCGCTGGCACCGCCAGCAGGCCACGCCGACTGGTCCGAACGCTCGCTGCTGGATGCCACCACCCGCAGGACCCTGTGTTCGATGAATCTCGCGTTCCTGAATCTCGCCGCCGAACTTGCGGAGGAGGGCCGGCTGAAGCTGATCTCCGGCCTGCCGCCGCGAGCAGTCGATGCATTGATCGATCCGCAGGCGCAGGAGCGACTGTGCGAAAGACTGCCCTATGCGCTCTTCGAGTTGCGCTTTGATGACGGCGGTTTCTGGGAGAGCCAGATAGCCGCAGCGGGCGGTGTCCAGGATGCGCAACCGGCCCAGGTCGCCGATGAACGCGTCGTCGCGTTCACGCGTACCGCGATCATGCTGGCCTGGCACCTGGCGCAGACACGCGTATCCGGCGCACGGCTGATGTTCGGAATGACGCCCGCGGCCATTGCCGCATTTTCAGCGCTGCCGGTCGCGATTTTCGACGGCCTGGCTCGGCGGGTCGCGCCTGCGCTGACGGCGCGCTTCGGCTCGCGCGCACGCTTCTGGCTGCAATTCGAGGGTTGCGCAGCGCATCCGGACGACAAAGCGATAAGCGTCCTGCAGCAACTCGGATTGCAGATCCGGGGCGCCGAGAGCGCCAGATCGCAGGCGCTGCAGCGCAGACCGAGACGCGCCGCACTCGCCTAGCCGGTATTTCGACGGTGGTTGCCGGGGATCAGGCCGCAGCTTACGCTGCGCGCCTGCCCGTCGCCGTTGCACGGCATTCCCGGAGTTCCATGAAGGCGCTTTCGATCCGCGGCTTGACCAAGACCTACCGCAATGGTGTCCAGGCGCTGCGCGGCATCGATCTGGACGTTCAGGAAGGGGATTTCTTCGCGCTGCTGGGCCCGAATGGAGCTGGCAAGACGACCATTATCGGCATCATCGTGTCGCTGGTGACGAAGTCGGGTGGCAAGGTCGAGGTGTTCGGCTACGACATCGACCGCGCGCTCGCCCACGCGAAGTCCTGCATCGGGCTCGTGCCGCAGGAAATCAACTTCAACCAGTTCGAGAAAGTATTCACGATCATCGTGAACCAGGCGGGCTTCTACGGAATCCCACGGCGCCTCGCTCTCGAGCGCGCCGAACGATACCTCCGCCAGCTCCAGCTCTGGGACAAGCGCGACCAGATCGCACGATCGCTGTCGGGTGGCATGAAGCGGCGCCTGATGATCGCGCGCGCGCTGGTGCATGAGCCGCGGCTCCTGATACTCGACGAACCGACCGCGGGCGTCGATATCGAGATCCGGCGAAGCATGTGGGCATTCCTGCGCGGCATCAACGAGCAGGGCACGACAATTATCCTGACGACGCATTACCTGGAGGAAGCCGAAAGCCTGTGCCGCAACATCGCGATCATTGACGGCGGCCGAATTATCGAGAATGACTCGATGGCCGGCGTGATCCGCAAGCTGAGCCACGAGACATTCGTGTTGAACCTGCGTTGCGCGGTTGCCGGGCCGCCGCCGTTGCCAGGCTATGTATCGCGCATGACGGACGACCATACGCTGGAAATCGAGGTATCGAAGGAACAGAGCCTTAATGACATCTTTGCGCGCCTGACGCAGGGCGGTGTCGAGGTCGTCAGCATGCGCAACAAGGTAAACCGGCTGGAAGAACTGTTCATGCGCCTGGTCCAAAGCAAGGGCGCCGCCAGTGCGCAGGGAAACTGACGTGGAAGCAACTGCTCCTTCGCTCGCGAGCATTCACCGCATCGGCTTCAAGACGATCATGCGGCGCGAGTTTGGGCGCATCCTCCGGATCTGGGGTCAGACACTTTTGCCGCCGGCCGTTACCGCGACGCTGTACTTCATCATCTTCGGAAGCCTGATCGGCCGACGCATCGGGACGATGGGCGGCTACGACTACATGCAGTACATCGCGCCGGGCCTGATCATGATGGCCGTCATCACTAATTCCTACGGCAATGTCGTCTCGAGTTTCTTCGGTGCCAAGTTCGGCAAGCACATCGAGGAGCTGCTGGTCGCGCCGCTGCCGAACTGGCTGATTGTGATCGGATATATCTCCGGCGGTGTGATACGCGGTTTGCTGGTTGGAGTCGTCGTCAGCTGCGTCGCTCTGTTCTTCACGCATATTCCGGTTCAGCATCCGTTGCAAGTCGCGGCCTCCGTGCTGCTGACCTCGGTGGTGTTCTCACTGGGCGGCTTTTTCAACGCGATATTCGCGAAGAACTTCGATCAGATCTCCTGGTTCCCGACTTTCATCCTGACGCCGATGATCTACCTTGGCGGCGTGTTCTACTCGGTATCGCTGTTGCCGGAATGGGCCCAGCGGCTTTCATACGCCAATCCGATCCTGTACATGGTCAATGCTTTCCGCCACGGCTTCCTCGGCACCAGTGACGTGAATGTGGGGCTTGCGTTCGCGATCATGGCTGCGTTCGCGATCGCGATGTTCACGGTGGTTGTGATGCTGATGAATCGGGGCGCCGGCATCCGGGAGTAGCGGTCATGTGCGGGCGCTATGCGTTCTTCTCACCGGCCGAAGCCGTCAAGCGCACATTCGCACTGGACGCGATGCCGGCGCTGTCTCCGCGCTACAACATCGCACCGACGCAATCCGTGCCGGCACTGCGCGTCGCCGAGGAAGGATCGCGAACGCTTGTGATGCTGCATTGGGGGCTGGTGCCGCGCTGGGCCAAGGAACGCGCCATCGGTAACCGGATGATCAATGCGCGTTCCGAGACGCTTGCGGAGAAGCCGGCTTACCGCGACGCATTCCGCCGTCGCCGCTGCCTCGTACTTGCCGACGGCTGGTACGAATGGCAGGCCGCGCCGGGCGGAAAGCAGCCCTGGTTTGTCCGGATTCGCGATCCGCGTCCGATCGCATTCGCGGGTCTCTGGGAACGCTGGAAGGATTCTGCAAGTGGCGAGTTGCTCGAGTCCTGCACAATCGTTACGACCGATGCATCCGAGTCGGTACGGAAGATTCACGATCGAATGCCGGTGGTCCTGCCAGAGCAGTCCTGGGACCGCTGGATGGATCCGGCCTATTCGGATGCTGACGCGTTGTCGAAGATGCTCGGGCCCTACGACACGAAAGCCATGCAGGCCTGGACGGTCAGCCGGCTGGTCAACGCCCCGAAGAACGAGGGCCCGAAGCTGATCGAGGCGGAAGGTCGGAGCCTCTGATCTGCTCCTGCATGGGCGCGACCGTGCGTGATTTTCGTCCCTGGCAAGAAGCGAGGAGCGATGTGTATCGCGATACATGAGCGACGAGCGACGCCGCCCGGGACGAAAATCACCCGGTCCCTGCGGGTTACGCGCGGGCGACTGCGCGCCGGCGTTGCTCGCCTCGTCCATAGTCCCGGCTATGGGACTTCGGCACGCGCCTTGGCGCGCCCCCGCGCGCGCGTAACGCGCCTCATGCGGGAGTAGATCAGAGGCTCCTTAGGCGCCGTTGGCGGCACCTGAGCCCCAGGTCACTTCTTCGCCCAGTCGCCGCTGCCTTTCTTGTAGTACCAGCCGGCACGGGCATTCGCGATCCAGCGCTGGGCGAAGGTACTGCGAATGTCGGATTCCCATTCGGGGTGGCCATTCGCATTCGCGATTTCGCCGTAGAGCGCGTTGCGGTCCGCATTTTCGTCGCTGACCAGCTTGCGCGCGCGGTTGCGGTCCGCAAGCGGCACCAAGTTGGCGTCACGCAGTTCGACGAGGCCGTCCGATGTCAGGCCGACGGCACCCGAGCCGAAGAATGGCTCAAGGTCGGCGGCACGGGCCTTCATCGACGCCGTCAATGCACGGATGGCCGGGCTGGAAACGTCGATATCGGCCTGCGCCTCGGCGGCGGGCACTACAAAGTCGAGTGTTCCACGAAGGGCCGCCAGCATCATTTCGCCGGCAGGCAGGCTCAGCGAAGACTGCTCTTTCGAAGCAGGCTCGGCGGCCTGGTCCGGGCCCCAGATATCCTCAATGATGCGATCGGCTGCTTTCTCGGCCGCGGCGGCGGGGAAATAGACATTGATCGTCACGCAGGCGGCGAGCGCCAGGGAGCCCGCGGCAATGCCAGTGGTGATCCAGCGAATCATGTCAATTCCTCCTTCGACTGCAAGACCGGTCATGAGCCATGCTCGCGCCCGGCGGCTGAACACATCCTGAACCGATTCTAGCGCACCAGGCGGCCTCACTCGACGACGATCTCGGACTGCATGATCGCACCCAGTTGCCGCACGAGCCGGGTCCAGGCGACGCGCGACTGGCTGCCGATCACATTGATGCGCGGCAGGCCCGAGCCCTTGACGATGTAATAGCCGCCCGGGGCGCTCTCGACGCCGCGCATCGTGCAGACGTCGTTTGCGAGCGTGCAGCTGAGACCGAGCCGGTCGTAACCGAAGCTGTCGAAGAACTTCAGGAATCCGCCCTGCAGCGCCGCGGCGACGCCACCACCGCTGCCGCCGCCGATGCTCGACAGGTTTTTCACTGCGCGCTGGCTGATGCGGTGTTTGGACTTGTCGCCGGGCGGCGTCCGGAAACGCGCATCGAATGCGACCGGCATCCAGTCAAACATCTCCAGATCCGCGACCTGCCCGGACAGGCGCCCGGTGATCATGCCGAATGAGAAAGTGTTTGTGACGCGCTCGAGGTCGAGTTGCTCCACGTCGATGCTGGCGTAAAGCTGCGGAAACTTGCCGAGCGGATTGCGCAGCCGCAAGTCGCGCACGACAACACGGCCGTCGAATATTGCGGCCTCGAGATTGCCGCCGAGCGTCACGACGCCCTGCGACAACTGCAGATCCGGAATGCTTCCGGAAAGAGTGCCGGAGAATTCCGGCCAGCCGAGCGCGCGGCCGAGCAACGCAACGCTGATCGGGCGGACCTCGGCGTCGAATCGCAGGTACATCTGGTCCGTGCCGGCATGACGGACCCGCAATGTCTTGATCGCGAGTCCGCCGTTGAATATCGGCAGCAGCTTCGGCTCCAGCAGCCGGAAGTGGCGGCCGGTGGTCGTGAAGGGCAATTCGACGGGGCCGAACTCGATACCCCAGAGACTTGCCGACTTCCAGGTCATGCTCGAGCGGAACGAATCATCGTCGATCTGCCCGGCAAGCTCGCTGCGCAACGAATCGTCGAACCAGTTGAGTGTTCCGTCGAGTCCATTGACCGACAGCGAGCCCGTCTGGCTGTCGAGCGTGACGCCCTTGAATGTCAGCACCGCCCGGGTCGGCAGGCCGGCGGCGACATCCACCTCTCCGTGGACACGCCCGAGGCCCTCGAGATCCTTCAGAGAAGTCCCGGTCAGGTACGGCTGCACATAGGCAGGCAATGCATTCGCGAGATCGAGGTCCGAGATGGCGAGCTTCGCCTCCTGAAGCATGGTCTCGCCAAAGAAATCGAGCGTCGCCGAACCGGATACTGATGCAATGCCATCATGCGCCAGCAGGAATTCGCGCGCGGCAAAATGCGATGCGTCGGGCGATAGCTTGCCGGAGAAATCCACGCTCATCCGATGCCTGCCGAAGTCGAGGAAGATCGGATCGCTATACACCTGGCCACCGGTCAGGGTGAGCTTCCCATCGATCGAGAATTCCCCCGACCGATCCGCAATGAGCTTGATGCGAAGTTCGCCCGCAACGGCTTCACCCGCGAGCGCACCGGCCGCGTCCGCGAAATTCAGCGTCGTAATGGCAAATTCGGCGTTCGCGCTGCGCAGCTCGTCACCATGTCCCGTCGCGAGCAACCGGCCGGAGGCGTGCCCCGAGGTCGTGAATCCTTCGGGAATTTCAATCAGTGGTGCGGCAACCTTCGCCATTGCCGCGATTTCGAATTCAGAAAGCGATGAGTCGAGCTCCCAACCCGCGCCATCGAGTCGCAAGTCCACCCTTGCGCGGCCGCCGGCCAGCGCTACCGCATCGAGGTGCATCTTCAGCCCGCCATCGGCTTGTGTGCGGGCGCTGAATCTCGTGTTCTGGCCGCCGAGACTTCCGAGAGCACCGCTCAGCTGGCCGCTTTCGCAATTCAGCAGGTCACCGGAAATCGAGAGCGCCGCGCAATCGATGGAAATCGCAGACAGTGGTCCGGTCGAGCCGATTCCGCGGATGCGGGCGGCACGCATTCCGACCCTTCCGGCGGTGCCAGTTCCCGGAGTCCAGTCAAGGCCCAGGTCCTCAATCTGCAATCCCGCGAATTCCGCATGTCCGACCTGGAGGCTGACCTTGCCGGTCGCCGACGCGGGAGCGGCCGCGACAATCAGGACGCAGCCGACAAGCATTCGATGGACGGGGCCTGGCAGACAGCCGCGTGTCATGTTCACGATTCCCACGGCCGGTCTGTTCCGCCTGCCGTCAATTGAGCGGGTAGTTCAAACCTACAGTAAGCCCGATCCGCAGGCACTCCAAGTTACTGCTGAACGCAGATGCTCTCCAGCCTTGAGATCGGGGTTGCGAGCAACCTCAATCGGCGCCAGAGATTTGTCCAGCAATTTCGCGCCCTTAGCAACTGTCTCCGCGGCTGTCGATTTCGGCCTCTGCCAATCGACTATTGGTCGTGATGAATCAAGCGTATATGGTCGCGGCAGTGCTCACGGCTGCCCGCCGATTCCACAGTGGACCCCATTTGGAGACCGCCATGCAGTACCTTTGCCTGATCTACCAGAACGAGCAGGAATGGCAGAAATTGTCGAAATCCGAGGCCGAGAAAATTATCGGCGAATTCTCCTCGTACACGGAGTCGATCAAGAAGAGCGGCAATTATGCCGGGGGCAATGCGTTGCAGCCCACACACACGGCTACGACCGTGCGCGTAAGAAACGGCAGGCTCGCGACGACCGACGGCCCTTTCGCGGAGACCAAGGAGCAACTGGGCGGCTATTACCTGGTCCAGGCCAAGGATCTCAACGAAGCGATCCAGGTCGCGTCGCGCATCCCGGGTGCGCGGCTCGGGGCCGTCGAAGTCCGTCCGATCATGGAGTTCTGAAGCCATGCGTTACATGATTATCGTGAAAGCCAACAAGGATTCCGAAGCGGGCGTGATGCCGCAGGAGAAGCTGCTAGCCGAGATGGCGACCTTCCACGAGGAACTCGCGAAGGCAGGGGTGCTGCTCGATGGTTCCGGGCTGCAGGCAAGCTCGAAAGGTTGGCGCATTCGGTATCAGGGCGCGAACCGCAGCGTGATCGACGGTCCGTTCGCGGAGACCAAGGAGCTGATCGCGGGGTATACGCTGATTCAGGTGAATTCCCGCGAAGAGGCACTCGCATGGACCCGGCGCTTCCCGAATCCGGACATGCGCGGCGCCGACTGCGAAATCGAGGTGCGGCAGCTATTCGAAATGGAGGATTTCGGCCCGAGCGAAGCCGTGGAACGCTTCATCGAAATCGGGGTCGGATCGCAGGAGAAGAAACCATGAAGTTCATTTGCCTTGGGTATCTGGACACTGGCAAATGGGGCACATTGAGCGAGGATGAGCAGAAGGCCATGGTCGACGCCTGCCTCGCCTACGACATCGAGCTGCGCAAGGGCGGGCACTTCGCGGGCGGAGAGGCGTTGCTGGGCGCGGAAACGGCCACGACCATCCGGTGGAACGATGGGAAAGTGTCGGTCAGCGACGGCCCGTTTGCCGAAACAAAGGAAATGCTGGGTGGAATCCTGATCCTCGAAGCCGCGGATAAGGATGAGGCGATCCGGCTCATGACGCGCCATCCGGGCATCCGCATGGGCAGCTTCGAGATCCGGCCAGCAGACGAGCAATTTATGGCGCAGCATCCAGTACTGAAATCAATTTAGGAGAGAGACCAT
>JAENJD010000065.1 GCA_016844605.1 Steroidobacteraceae bacterium | reverse complement strand
CGCGTTGACGGGCGCGAGTCCGTCGAACTCGCCGTCTACAAGGAAGGCGATGCCAACACGGTGCAACTTGCGGCCGGGATCCGCACGCGCATCGACGAACTCGGCAAGTCGCTGCCGACCGGCAGCGAGTTGCGCCTGGTTTACGACCAGTCCCGGTTCATCTCTTCGGCGATCGGCGAAGTCCGCGACGCCGCCTTGATCGGCGGCATCCTCGCGATCCTGGTCCTGTACCTGTTCCTGCGCGACGCGCGTGCGACCATGATCACGGGTATCGCAATTCCGGTCTCCGTCATCGGCACCTTCGTGTTGATGTACGCCTTCGACCTGTCGCTCAACATCATGTCGCTGGGCGGGATTGCGCTCGCGGTCGGCATGCTGGTGGACAATGCGGTGGTCGTGCTCGAAAACATCGTGCGCCATCGCGAGCGCGGGCTGTCGCGGCTCGACGCCGCGCAACTCGGCACCAGAGAGGTCTCGACCGCGATCACCGCGGCAACCCTGACCTCGGTCGCCGTGTTCTTTCCGATGGTTTTCATCACCGGCATTGCGGGCCAGCTCTTCAAGGACCAGGCGCTCACTGTCAGCTTTGCCCTGCTGTTCTCGCTGATCGTCGCGATGACGCTGGTGCCGATGCTGGCGGCTGGCCGCGAATTACCGCCGTTGGCCGACCCCGAGCGGCCGCCCGGCCGTGCCGGCCGCGTCATCGGCAATATCGTGCGCGGCACGCGCCGAGGCTTTGCGTGGATTTCGAATTCCATGGCCTGGCTGCTTTCCTGGCCGGTGCGACTGACCCAGGCAGGCTTCGCCGCAATCGTGCGCGCCTACGTGCCCGCGCTCACCTGGTCGCTGCAGCACCGCGGCCGCGTATTGCTGATCTCGCTGATGGTCCTGCTGGCGACTGCGGCGCTTGTCCCGCGACTCGGTTCGGAACTGATCCCGCAGCTTTCCCAGGGAGAATTCATCGCCGATCTTCGTCTCGCGCCCGGTACGCCGCTGGAGCAGACCGACCGGGCGATTGCTGCTGCGCAGAACTATGCGATGGAACTGCCGGAGGTCGCGCTGACCTATGCAGTGACCGGCACCGGTAATCGCCTGGATGCCAGCCCGACCGATGCCGGCGAGAATACCGGACGGCTTTCGGTCAGCCTCAGGCCGGAAACCAGCCCGGATGACGAGCCTGCCGTGATCGGCGCCCTGCGCGGAAAGTTCGAAGAGCTGGCCGGTGTTCAATACCAGTTCAGCCGGCCCGCGTTGTTCAGTTTCGCGTCGCCCCTCGAGGTCACGATCACGGGCTATGAACTCGAGCGGCTGCGCGCGGTGGCCGAGCAGGTCCGGCTCGGCATGCAGCAGAGCGCGACATTCAGCGACATCAAGTCGACGGTCGAGGCCGGCAACCCGGAAATCCAGATCGTCTTCGATCAGGAGCGCGCTGCGCAGCTAGGCATCACCGTGCGCGAATTCGCTGACCGCGTCGTCTCAAGCGTGCGCGGCAGTGTCGCCACCCGCTACAAGCTACGCGAAAAAAAGATCGACGTGCTGGTGCGAAGCGTGGACACACGAGCCTCGTCGATCGAGGAAATCCGCTCACTGATCGTCAATCCGGGCAGTGCCAGACCAGTGCCGCTGACTGCTGTAGCGAACGTCATCGTTGCCACTGGCCCTGCCGAGATCCGTCGCACGCGGCAACAGCGCGTCGCAATCGTGACTGCGAATCTTGCGTCGGGCGATCTTGGCACTGCGGTCGCGGAGCTTCAGAGCATCGTCGCCGGCATCGAAATGCCGGTCGGCACGACAGCTTCGGTCAGCGGCCAGAGCGACGACATGAGCGACTCATTCCGCTCGCTGCAATTCACGATGCTGCTCGCCGTATTCCTGGTGTACCTGGTTATGGCTTCGCAGTTCGAGTCGCTGCTGCATCCATTCGTGATCCTGCTGACGATTCCGCTGGCGTTGACCGGTTCGGTGTGGGCGATGTTTCTGACCGGAACTACCGTCAACGTGGTTGCCTATATCGGACTCATCATGCTGGCAGGCATCGTCGTCAACCAGTCCATCGTGCTGATCGATGCCGTCAATCAGGCGCGGGAACGCGGCCTGCCCAAGCACGAGGCAATCATGGAGGCGGCACGCTTGCGCCTGCGCCCGATCGTCATCACCAAGCTGACGACGATTCTGGGCCTGTTGCCGATGGCGATCGGACTCGGTGAAGGCGCCGAGATCCGCAAGCCCATGGCGATCACCGTGATCGGCGGTGTCGCGGTCGCGAGCTTCTTCACGTTACTCGTAATTCCGGTCGTCTATTCCCTGCTCGACCGCAAGCGTTTCCAGGCGACCGCTGCAGACGCGATACCGCGCGTTGCGACGGAGCCCGGCGGAGGCTGAGTCATGCTGCATACCCGATTTGCGCTGCGCCGCCCGGTCACAACCCTGATGACATTCGTCGCGGTGTCGTTGATTGGCCTGATATCCACGTGGATGCTGCCGCTCGAGCTTTTTCCGGATATCCGCTTCCCGGGCCTGCAGGTCAATATCCCCTATGACGGTTCCACGCCAGAAGAAGTCGAGCAGCTGATCACGCGACCCGCCGAAGAGGCGATCGCGACGCTTTCCGGCATCAAGGAAATGCGCTCGACCTCATCGGAAAACGGCGCAGAACTCGTGGTGCTGTTTGAATGGGGACGCGACCCCGCCGCGATCGGATTCGCAGTGCGCACCAAGCTCGAATCCATACGCCACGAATTTCCACCCAGCGCCAACCGCATCCTCACCAACATGTTCGCCGCGGGCGACGACCGCGTCGTCGTCGTGCGCATCTCGAGCCAGGAAGACCTGTCACGGCAATACGACATGCTGGATCGGTACCTCAAGAAGCCGCTCGAGAGACTCGACGGCGTCGCGCGCGTGTCGCTGGAAGGCGTCGAACCGCTGGAATTGCGCATCCTGATCGACCCGGTGCGGCTCACGGCCTATGGCGTGGACATTGCGCGCCTGCGCGATGCGCTGGAGGGCGCGAATTTCTCGGTCAGCGCGGGAGAAGTCACCGGCGGCCAGCAGCGCTTTCTGGTGCGGCCGATCGGCGAATTCCGCTCCCTCGATGACGTCCGCGATTTCATCGTGACCGGCAATGTCCGGCTGCGCGACATCGCAGACGTGCGCCTGGTCACCCCGGCGCTGGCTGTAGGGCGCCACCTGAATGGACGGCCGGGCGTCGGTCTCGACGTATTCAAGGCCACCGGCGCCAATATCGTCGATGTCGCGGACCGCGTGATGGCGGTCGTCGAAGAGGCGCAGAAGCTGCCACAGCTGCAGGGCATCGATGTCATCGTGCTCGGGAACCAGTCCGAGAGCATCCGCAACTCACTCGGGGACCTGCGCAACGCCGGCCTGATCGGCGCCGCGCTCGCGCTGGTCGTGCTGTTCCTGTTCCTGGGCGACTGGCGGACCACGCTGATCGTCAGTCTCGCCGTGCCATTCTCGCTGCTGGTCACACTTGCCGCGATGTATTTCCTCGGCTTTTCGCTGAATATCCTGACAATGATGGGCATGATGCTCGCGATCGGGCTGCTGGTGGACAACGCGGTCGTCGTGACGGAGAGCATCTTTCGCCACCGCCAGGTGCCCGGGTCGGATCCGATTCAGTCGACATTCGCGGGGGTCGATGAGGTCGGGCTCGCGGTGCTCGCCGGCACGCTGTCGACCGTCATCGTGTTCCTGCCGATCGTATTCGGTCAGGAAAGCGAGATGTCGATCTTCATGGTGCACGTCGCCGTGCCGATCATCATCGCCATGGTCGCGTCATTGTTCGTCGCCCAGACCATCATTCCGACCCTGACCGCGCGCTTCCCGGCGCCGCCGCCGATCAAGGCGGGCTCGCGCTTTGCGCGCTTCCAGGACTGGTACCTGCGGCGCCTCGACTGGCTGTTCAATCACAAGTGGTGGGCGGCCCTGATCGTCGTTTGCACGGTCGCTTCCGGAGCCGTGCCGCTGCCGTTCGCGACGGGACTGTTGAAGATCGACATGTTTCCGCAGGACGCGTCCGACAAATTATACCTTCCGTATCACATCGAGGGCACCTACCCGCTGGCGCGGATGGAGGAAGCGGTTTCGCGCGTCGAGGCCTATCTCGACGAAAACCGGGAGCGCTTCGGCATCGATCTCGTCTACAGTTACTTCACGGCCGATGATGCTTCCAGCGTGATCAAGCTGAAGCCGCGTGATGAGCTCCCGATGGAGCCACGTGAGCTGATGGCGGAACTCGAGAAGGGCCTGCCGGAGATCATCATCGGCAAGCCGAGCTTCCGCTTTGACGAGGACCAGGGCAGGACCGGCGGGTTCAGCATGCACCTGACCGGCGACTCGACCGAAGAACTGGTCGCGCTGTCCCGCGACGTCGTCCGGCGGCTGCGCGACGTGCCCGGCTTCGACTCGGTGCGCACGACAGCCAAAGCCGGTGAGCACGAAGTCCAGGTCATCGTCGATCGCGACCGCGCCGCGCAGCTCGGTCTGACTCCACAGAGCATTGCCCAGACGGTGGCGATCGCGATGCGCGGCGACCGACTGAAGGATTTTCGCGCCGACGACCGCGAGATCCAGATGCGTCTTGCCTTCCGGGCGGATGACCGCCAGACCCTCGAGGACCTCGCGGCAACGCCCTTGTACCTGCCCGATGGAACGCGCGGCACGCTGGGCGCTGTCGCGAGCTTCCGTATCGACCAGAGCGAGCGGTCCATCGACAGGGTCGACCGGCTGACTTCGGTCGCCATCGAAGGCATCGTGTCCCGCGATTCGACACTCGATGAGGTCAAGAAAGGCGTCGAGGCGGCCATGGAACAATTCCCGCTGCCACCCGGCGTTGCCTGGAAGTACGGCCGCAGCGTCGAGGACAGCGACGACACCGCGCAAGACATGACAATCAACATCCTGCTCGCGGTCGTGCTGATCTACCTGGTCATGGCCTCGCTGTTTGAGTCACTGCTGTACCCGGTGTCCATCATCACATCGATCATCTTCGCGATCGTCGGAGTGTTCTGGGGGTTGACGATCAGCAGAACGCCAATGACCTTCATGGCGATGTTGGGCATCATGATCCTGATCGGCGTCATTGTGAATATCGGCATCGTGCTGATCGCGCATGTCATCGATTTGCGCAATGAGGGCATGAACCGCCATGACGCGATCCTCGAGGCGGCACGTCACCGACTGCGGCCAATCCTGATGACCTCACTGGTGACGCTGCTCGCGATGCTGCCGCTCGCGGCCGGTGACACGCAGATCGGCGGTGACGGACCCGCGTACTACCCGATGGCGCGTGCGCTGATGTCGGGTCTGTTCTTCGGCAGCATCACGTCGCTGTTTTTTGTGCCGTTATTCTACGTGTGGCTTGATGATCTCAATGGCTGGCGCCGCCGGATCGGATTGTTCTCACGCGTGCAAAAAGGGGACGCTACCCTTTTTCTGGAAGAAAAAGGGTAGCGTCCCCTTTTTGCCGGCAGCCGGGGCTTCCTAGCGAAGCAGGACCTTGTAGACGTCCCAGTAGTCGTCGACCAGGACATTGGCATCGGGCACGCCACCGCTTGCCGCAGGTGGCAGCGAGGCCGGCTGTGGAACGGTTTCATTCTGCGAGCGCCAGGTGGCGCCGGACCCCATCTTGTCAGTGCGCTTCTTGATCTCAGGCACGATGCCGTCCAGCGATTTCACCTGCGCAATCGCCGCGATCAGTTCTTTCAGGCGGTTCAGGCAGGATTCGAGACTGCCGTGCTTCGCGCTCTCGACGCTGCGGTTGTTCGCGAGCCGGGAATCCATCGCGAGTCCAGAAGCCGCCAGGCGCGCGTACAGGATCTGCGCGTAGGCGATGACCGCCAGATTGACCATTCGACGCCCCTCGATCGTCAGGCCCGGGAATTCCGGCCAGGGTTCCTTTTCAATGGTGCGATGTGATTCGCGCATGTCGGCGAGCTGCCTTTCGGCAACCACGCAGCGCTCGCGCTGAGCCAGGATTTCCGCTGCCAGTTCGCGGCGCCGGAAATAATTCCAGAAACCCCTGAGTCTTGCCATGCGCTCGTCGCGCTGGCGCAGCCGCTCGCGCTCCGCGTCAGCGACTTCCTGCGCCTGGCGCAGGCGCTCGTCCGCCACCTTCAGCCGCTCATTACGGTCCTGCTGGAATTCCTCCAGTTGCTGCTTGCGTTCACGGTCCTGCTTCTGGCGCTTGAGGTCCGCGGCGAAGCTTTCGAGCTGCTCGCGGCAGGCGCGCCACAGGGATTTCAGTCCGAAGTGCACCAGCGCGTCATGCCCGCGCTCCGGGTTGCCCAACAGCACTTCCAGTTGCTCGAGCTGCTGCTGCAGGCGCCCATTCGCGTTCTCCTGCTGCTTCAGCTTGTTGCGCAGGTTGTGCAGCTGATCGTCCAGCGCCTGAAGCTCCTTCTTGAGCTCGGCGCGATTCCAGAAGAGCTTGAGCAGGCGCTGCTCTTCCTGCGGATCCGGCTTTCCAATCGCCGGCAGCTTCAGCTGCGACCATTTTTCGGGAAGGATGACGGCCATTCTGGCGGACCTGGATCAGACCGATGGCGGCGCGAAACGGTGGCCAGTGCCGGCGCAGTACTCAAGCCACTTGTTAAGCAGCATGTTGCGGGACCAGCGCCTGTCACTCTCGCGCGACAGTCCGGCGGACAGGCGCCGCAATTGCGGATGAGCCGGCACGGCGGATGTGGCGCGCGCCTCGGCAAGACGCGCGTCGTGATAGACACGGATCTCGAGTTCGGGATCGCGCACCTGGCCGTCAACGTCTTCGAAAAGGTAAGACATGCCAAGGGTCGTCGTGTAGCGACATTGCTCGACGACCGACAGCTCGAGCGCCGGCTCGCCTGCCACCACGGACCGCATGGAGCCCGATATCTGCCGCAGGTCCGGGACCAGCCAGCCGAAGCGTATGAAGTTGCTTTCATACAGCGTCATCAGGCTCACAAACGACCGCGGCCGGGCACGCCAGGAGACCGTGCAGAGGTGATCCGAGATCATGGATTTGACTATATCACACGCTTATTTGCCATTTTCCCGCGCGAATCGTGCTGTTTGTCACGATTCGCATCACGGACGCACGCGCCGGGGGATCGACAGGCGCTCAAGCACGCGGCTCGCGATCTCCTCGATCGAGCAATCGGTCGTTTCGAGAAATGGGACACCTCGTCGCTCGAAAAGCTGCTCGGCGGCGCGCACCTCGTACGCGCACTGCTGTAGCGAGGCATAGCGGCTGTCCGGTCGCCGTTCCTGGCGGATCTGCTGCAGGCGATCGGGCTGGATCGTCAGCCCGAACAGCTTCTTGCGATACGGCTCGACGGCTGCAGGCAGCCTGGCACCATCGAGATCTTCCTCGGTCAGCGGATAATTTGCCGCATATGTGGCGTATTGCAGGGCCATGTAGACGCAGGTCGGTGTCTTGCCCGAGCGCGAAACGCCGAGCAGGATCACATCGGCGCGCTCGTAGTCTCGGGTTTGCGCGCCGTCGTCATTGGCAAGTGCGAAGTTCGTCGCATTGATGCGCAATGTGTAGGCCGTGAGGTCGGTCATGCCATGCGCGCGACCCAGCACGTGCGCTGATGGCTGGCCGAATTCCTGTTCGAGCGGGTCCAGGAATGCGGCGAAGAAATCCAGGAACACGCATTCCGCGCGCCGCACGACGTCCCGAACGTTATTGTTGACGAAGGTCGCAAATACGACCGGTCGCACGCCCTCTTCGCGCGCCGCCTGATCAATCTTGACGACTGCTTCCCGCGCCTTGTCAAGCGTGGAGATGAATGGCAAAGTGATCGGCCTGAAATCCAGGCCGTCGAACTGCGTCAGCAGACTGTGCCCCATCGTTTCGGCAGTCACGCCGGTCTGGTCGGACACGAAGAAGACGGTTCGTCGCTGTTTCATGACGGATTCTTCCGTGGGCTGTTCGGCTGCGCGGCCTGAATCGCAGTGCCGTTGATCGTATCAGGTGCCAGTAACGCGAGGATCGGGCTTGACCGGATACACACGACCATTCGCAAAGCTCGGGCTCGCTGACATCGATTCGGTCGGCGGAAAAAACGCATCGCTTGGCGAAATGATCGGCAGTCTCGGGCAGGCGGGTGTCAGGGTCCCGGACGGCTTCGCGACCACCGCACAGGCATATCGCGATTTCCTCGCACAGGATGGCCTTGGCGGGCGCATCGACTCCCTGCTCGCGGGACTCGATGTCGATGATGTCGCGCGGCTCGCGGAAACCGGCGCACGGATCCGCGGCATGATACTCGAGACACCGTTCCAGCCAAGGCTTCAGCAAGAGGTCCTTGCGGCCTGCGAATCGCTCGGCGGCGCCGGCAGCACGGTCGCCGTGCGCTCGTCGGCGACGGCCGAGGACTTGCCGGGCGCGTCATTCGCCGGGCAGCAGGAAACCATCCTGAATGTGCGCGGGCCCCCGGCCGTGCTCACCGCGATGCACCAGGTCTATGCGTCGCTGTACAACGACCGCGCCATCGCCTATCGCGTGCACCAGGGCTTCGATCACGGCCTGGTCGCGCTTTCAGTCGGCGTCCAGCACATGATCCGCAGCGACCTGGGCGCGAGCGGCGTGATGTTCACGCTCGACACCGAGTCGGGATTCCGGGATCTCGTACTGATCACGGCCTCCTGGGGCCTCGGAGAAATGGTCGTCCAGGGTGCGGTCAATCCCGACGAATTCTATGTCTACAAGCCCGCCCTGCGGGCCGGCAAGCGGTCGATCATCCGCCGCAATCTCGGCTCCAAGGCATCGAAGATGATCTACGCCCACAGCCCCTCCCCCGGACGCTGGGTCGAGACAGTGGAAGTCGCGCCCGCCGATCGATCGCGATTCTGCATTGGCGACGCGGACGTGCAGGAACTTGCGCGGCAGGCGCTGGTCATCGAGAGCCACTACGGCTGCCCGATGGACATCGAATGGGGCAAGGACGGTGCGACCGGCAAGATCTTCGTGCTGCAGGCGCGTCCTGAGACAGTCCAGAGCCGAAGCGGGCGCTCGATCCAGCGTTACACGCTGAAGACCCGCTCCCGGGCGCTCGCCAGTGGCCGCGCGATCGGCCAGCGCATCGGCGCCGGCCCGGCGCGAATCATCGCAAGTGCGCGGGAAATGTCTCGCGTTCAAGCCGGTGACGTGCTCGTTTCCGACATGACCGATCCCGACTGGGAGCCGGTCATGAAGCGCGCTTCGGCCATCGTGACAAATCGCGGCGGACGCACCTGCCATGCGGCCATCATCGCGCGCGAACTGGGGATACCGGCGGTTGTCGGTTGCGGCGATGCGACGTCAACGATCACCGAAGGCCAGCCGGTGACGGTCAGCTGCGCCGAAGGCGACGCGGGCGTTGTCTACGAAGGACAGCTGGATTTCGAACAACAGCAGATCGAGCTTGATGCGCTGCCGCCGCCACCCGTCCAGATCATGATGAATGTCGGCAATCCAGACCGCGCCTTCGACTTTGCATCGATCCCGAATCACGGTGTCGGACTCGCCCGGCTCGAGTTCATCATCAACCGCATGATCGGCGTGCATCCGCGCGCCCTGCTCGAATTCGATTCACTCGAACGCGGATTGCAGGACCAGATCCGCTGGCAAATGGCGGGATACGACGATCCGGTCGAATTCTTCGTCGAAAAGCTCAGCGAAGGCATCGCGTGCATCGCAGCCGCCTTCTCGCCGCAACCGGTGATCGTGCGACTGTCCGACTTCAAGTCGAATGAGTACGCCAACCTGCTGGGCGGGCGGGCGTACGAGCCACACGAGGAAAACCCGATGCTCGGCTTCCGCGGCGCTTCGCGCTATACGGACGCGGCATTCGAACCCTGCTTCGAACTCGAGTGCAGGGCGCTGCGTCGCGTGCGTGAGGACATGGGCCTGGTCAATGTGCAGGTCATGGTCCCATTCGTGCGCACGGTGGACGAGGGTCGCCGGGTCGTGGAGCTTCTGGCAAGCCATGGATTGAAGCGCGGCGAGAATGGTCTGAAGCTGATAATGATGTGCGAACTGCCGACCAATGCGCTGCTCGCTGCCAAGTACCTGGAGCACTTTGACGGCATGTCGATCGGCTCCAATGACATGACGCAGCTCACGCTGGGGCTCGATCGCGATTCGGCAATCGTTGCGGGCCTCTTTGACGAACGAGATGAAGCGGTCAAGGCATTACTCACCATGGCGATTCGCGCCTGCCGGGAAGCGGGCAAGTACATCGGCATCTGCGGCCAGGGTCCGTCCGATCACCCGGACCTGGCGCGCTGGCTCGTCGATCAGGGCATCGACAGCCTGTCCCTGAATCCGGACACCGTGGTCGAGACGTGGCTGTTCCTGGCAAGCGGCGCGAAGTCGAAGGAAGCTCCCTAGCGGGGCGGACGGGGTCCCGAGCGAGCGAATAAAGATCGGCTGAGCGAGCGAGGGAGCCCCGGCCGAACCGCTAGGCCGTGTCCAGGGCTGCGCGCGCCGCTTCCCAGTTACGGCCGTCGAACGGCCGTACCCGCATCGAGGCAATGCCTGCAGGATCAAGACAGCGCGCATTGACGCTGTAACCGTCCGGGTGGGAGCGCGGCACGTAGAAGGACTTCACGCCGCAGCGCCGGCAGAACAGGTGACGTGCCGTCCCGGTGCCAAAACGATAGTCTGTCAACGCATCCGCGCCCACAATCAGGCGGAAATCTTCGGCAGGCACAATCAGGTGCAGGTACGCGCCCCTCGAACACATCGAGCAATTGCATTCCAGCAGGTCCAGGTCGGCCGCCGCCCGGACCTCGAACTTCACGTCGCCGCAGTGGCATCCGCCGCGGTGCCACCCCGCCGGCACACCATTCAAGTGCTGACCGCGCGTGCTGAATTCCAGGGTGCGGCCAGCAGCAACCGGCGGTAGTGCCGAAGTTCACCGATGGACTCGTGCACGTCCGCCAGTGCCGTGTGCTTTGATTCCTTCTCGACGCCCGCGAGCACTTCGGGCGCCCAGCGCCTCGCAAGTTCCTTCAGCGTGCTGACGTCGATGTTGCGGTAATGGAAATAGCGTTCTAGCGCCGGCATCCAGCGCGCAAGGAAGCGTCGATCCTGGCAGATGCCGTTGCCGCACATCGGCGAGCGGCCGGCATCGACGTGCTGCGCCAGGAACTCGAGAGTTGCGCGTTCGGCCGCCGCCTCATCCGACCTGCTCGCGCGAACGCGGTCGATGAGCCCGGAAGCGCCATGTGTTCGCGTGTTCCACGCGTCCATCGCCGTCAGCGTCACGTCGGTCTGCTGCACCACGATCACCGGCCCCTCGGTCAGCACCTGAAGATCGGCGTCGGTAATGACGGTCGCGATCTCGATGATGCGATCCGTGTCCGGCACCAGTCCGGTCATCTCGAGGTCGATCCAGATCAGGCGATCGGCGCGGGTCATGTTGCCGCTGATCTTAGCAGAGGCTAGAGTCCGAGCCTGTCGCACGCCATGCATCCCTTCACGGTCCTGTTCGCCGCCCTGCTCGTCGCCGGTCTTGCGCTGCGATTGTGGCTGCTCGGCCGCCAGATCAGGGCGGTTGCTGCCAGCCGCGAGCAGGTTCCCGCCGAATTTTCGGGCGTGATCTCCGGCGGGGCTTTCCAGGCTGCATGCCGTGTTCGACGCCGGCCTGCTTTCCTTGCTGACGATTGGCGGCGGCATTGCCTGGATGGATTCCGTAATTGCGGGAGGCCGATTGTCAGGTCTCGTCCGCGGCATCGCGGTCATCGCGGCCGCAGCACTCCTGCTCACGATCCTGGAACTGCCATTCAGTGCCTGGCGGACTTTCCGGATCGAGTCGCGATTCGGCTTCAACCGCGCGACCCCTGCGCTCTTCGTATTGGACCACCTCAAGGGCCTTGCGATCTCCGCGGTGTTACTCGGCCCGCTGGTGGCATTGCTGCTCTGGCTGTTCGGGCGCGCGGGCGGCGACTGGTGG
>JAENJD010000008.1 GCA_016844605.1 Steroidobacteraceae bacterium | reverse complement strand
GCCGGACCAGACACCTCGACGACGTCAAATCGCGCCGGCAGGCGGGCGAGCAGGGGTTGCGTCGCGAGGAGCGCGCGGGCGGCGCGGATGATCCGGCTGCGTTTGCCTGCGGTAATGCTGGCCGCGCCACCGCCGAATTGATCGCTGGCGCGGTACCTGACTTCCACGATTGCGAGCGCCGTTCCTTCCATCGCGACGACATCGAGTTCGCCGCCGCGCGCGCGGAAATTGTTCTGCAGGATCCGGTAGCCGATGCGCTCGAGATGGCGCGCCGCCGCAGCCTCTGCGGCGCGTCCGATCTCGAGATGCGGCGCCGCGCTCACGGACCGGTCGCGGTCGATCCGGCGGGCGGCAGCAGCACCGGGCGGCCGTCGACCACCTGGGCCCAATCGAGTTCGCGATGGACACGGCCCTCGCCATCGACGTCGAGCCGGCCCGTCAGTCCCGGCAGTGGCGTCGATGTGCGTCCGCGCAGGCGCCGCAATTCACCGACGAGGCGGAAAGCGTCATAACCGAATGCGTGCAGGCGTCCGCGCGGCCCGGCCCGGTCCGGCCAGACTTTCTCGGCGGCCGCGCGCGCCGCCATCGCCGGGCCGTAGGGATCGAGTACCCACGGCATGTCGAGGAAGATCAGGCCGTCCAGGTCCACATTGCTGGTGCCGGCCGGGTCGTAGATATCCGAGGTCGCATAGACGGGCAGCGCGCTCGCGTAATTGAAGCGCAATTGCGTGCGGATCAAGCGGCCAGCCAAGGGCTGGGCCGCGACGAAGATGAATTGCGCATCCGCGCGCGGCGTGCTGCCGCGTTTGCCGTCGGTGCGCAACAATTTTTGCAGCAACTCATTGAAGTCAGCGGTGTCCGGTGCATAGTCAGCCTGGTCCAGCAGCTGGCCGCCGGCCGCGGCAAGTTCCGCGGCGAACGCCGCCTGCACGCGCCGTCCCCAGTCCGATTGTGGAACCAGCGCGAGCCCTGCCGTGTAGCCATCGGCGACCGCGCGGAGCGCCACCTGCCGGGCTTCATCCTCCGGTGACAGGGCATATTGATAGAAACGTTCCGGCACGACGACACCATCCGGCAGGAAATTGAGCGCGAGTGTCGTGGCACGCCCGTCGGCGAGCGACGCGAGGCCCGAAACTTCCTCGCGCGTCAGTGGGCCGACCACGAAATCGCTGCCATCGGCAATCGCCTGCAGGTAGCTGGAGGAAGCATCGCTGGCTGCGACGTCATAGATGCGAAGCCGCGGACGCGAGCTGGCATCCTGCTCGTAATACGCGCCGAGAAAACCGTCGCGCACCGCAATGCCCGCGGCCTCGGCTCGCCCGGACAATGGCAGCAGGAGCGCGATCTGCCGCGGCAGATCGCCGCTCGCCGCGTGCTTGTCCATCAGGGCGCGCCACAGATCATCGGAGGCCGGGTGCGCCGGATAGCGCGAGCGCCAGGTCTGGACGCGCCGCTGCACGCCAAGCGCGCCCGCCCTGGCATCGGCCACGATGCGCCCGAGCTCGAGCCAGCCAGCGAGCAATGCATCGGCATCGGCCGGTGGCCGGATATCCGCACCGTGACCGAGCGCGTCGCGAATCCCGTCGAGGATCAGGTGCTGATTGGCCTCGCGCCCCGCGGTGTCAGTGAGCAGGCGATCGCGCGAAATGAGGCTCGAGACCGCGTCAGGCACCTGATTGGTGTTGAACTGGATGCGCGCGCGGGTTGCAAGCGCAGCCGCGTCGCCGGCTGCCGGAATCTCGCGCATCAGTGCCACGGCGCGCTGGGTGTCGCCGCGTGAGACGGCAATTTCCGCCTCGATGCGCACGCGTTCGCGCGCATCCGCTGCCGAGATCGGTGGCGCCAGCATGCCGATCGCATTGTGGGCCGCGCCGGCGTCGTTGGCGGCCAGCCATTCGGTCGCGGCGGCCAGCCACAAGGAATTCCGTCCGTCCACGGGCGCGCTGCGTGTCGCCGCTTCGTAGCTCCTGGCAGCTGCCGCGTGATCACCCTGGCGCGACTGGCGGCCGGCGCGCTCCGATCCAGCCTCCGAGGTGCCCAGCCGGTCGGCGATTTGGCAGGCTGCGCACAGCCAGACTAGTGCGCAGGTCATGGCGAGATTTCTGAGTACGCTGACATTCACTTGCATCGGCGGCGGCCCTTGGCGAGGATCACCCGGCCGCACGGTGCGGTGGGGGAGGAACATTATAGTGGCGCAAATGGGTGTCCTTTACGTGGTCGCGACGCCAATCGGCAACATGGGCGACATTTCGGCGCGAGCGCGTGAAATTCTCGCTGCTGTCAGCGTGGTCGCCGCCGAGGACACGCGGCACAGCTCCCAGTTCCTGCGGGGGCTGGGGCTGGAACGGCCGTTGCTGTCGCTGCACGAACATAATGAACGCGCCCGTGCGACCGAACTGGTCCAGCGCCTGCGCGCGGGCGAGAGCGTCGCGCTCATCAGCGACGCCGGCACGCCGCTCGTCAGCGATCCCGGCTATCAGCTGCTGCGTGCAGCGCTTGCGGCCGGAATCGTCGTTTCGCCGATACCGGGGGCGTGTGCTGCGATCGCTGCGCTGTCCGCCGCCGGGCTCCCCAGTGACCGCTTCTGTTTCGAGGGTTTTTTGCCCGCGCGCGCAGCGGCGCGACGGCGGCGGCTGACTGAACTCGCCAGCGACCCGCGCACATTCGTGATCTACGAGGCGCCGCATCGCATCGCCGCGAGTCTTGTGGACATCGCCGCGGCCTGCGGCGGTGCGCGCCACGCCTGCATCGCGCGCGAATTGACCAAGAAATTCGAGTCCTTCTATCGCGGCAGCCTGGACGAACTCGTCGCGCGCGCGCAAAGCGACGAGGATTTGCGCCGCGGGGAGTCCGTGATCATCGTCGAAGGCGCAGAGGCTGAGCCTGTGAGCGCGGGCCGGCTCGATGAAACACTTGCGGTATTGCTGCGTTTCCTGCCGCCATCCATGGCAGCGGAGGCGGCGGCAGAATTGAGCGGCGTGCGCAAAAACGAGGCCTATGCGCGCGCGCTCGAACTCGGCAAGGCGAAGCGCGGCGATTCCGCTTGAGGCGCGTGGCCGTTGCCACTATGTTGGTGGCGGGAGTCGGCCAGGCAACCGCCGTTTTCTAGCGAAAACGGAGGAAAGTCCGGGCTCCAGAGGGTACGGCGCCAGGTAACGCCTGGGGGGCGTGAGCCCACGGAAAGTGCAACAGAAAGCAAACCGCCCAAGCGTGCGCAAGCACGACGGCAAGGGTGAAATGGTGCGGTAAGAGCGCACCGCGTCGACGGCAACGGCGACGGCACAACGGCGACGGCACGGCAAACCCCGCCTGGAGCAAGGCCAAATAGGGAAGCATGCGGCGCAAGCCGCAGCGCGCGACCCGCGCGTGCTTCCGGGTAGGCTGCTCGAGGTGCACGGCGACGTGCATCCCAGATGAATGGTTGCCCACGACAGAACCCGGCTTATCGGCCGACTCCCATCTGTTATCAAAAAAACCGAAAGACCTGATAAGTCGCTGTAGGTGCGGCTCGTAAGCCGCTGATTTCCGGGTGCTCCCGCGAGTTCAGTGTGGGACGCCGCGATCGTCGCTAAGTACCTGAGCCGTCACACTATTTTTCACTGATTGTTGTTGACCCACCCCCATTGCCTGCCTATAGTGGCAGCGAGTGGGAAAAAGTGGGAGGAAATGGGACCTCGTCCCGTTTAGAACCGTGTTTCGCGGCGCAACCAAGGTCACCCTCGATGCGAAGGGGCGGATGGTCATTCCGACCCGCTATCGCGAAGAGCTGCAGCAGCGCGGCGAATCACGGCTGGTCGTGACGATCGATCGCGATCAATGCCTGCTGATTTATCCATTGCCCGATTGGGAAGAAATCGAACGCAAGTTGATGCGGCTGCCGACGCTGAATGAACACGCGCGGCGTCTGCAACGACTGATGGTCGGCCACGCGACGGACATCGAGCTCGACGGACACGGCCGCCTGCTGCTGCCGCCGAAGCTGCGCGAGTTCGCGCACCTTGAACGCAACGCGATCCTGATCGGCCAGGGCAATCGTTTCGAATTGTGGGACGAGCAGCGTTGGGACGAGCGTCGCGAGCAATGGTTGAACGGCGAAGAACCGTCGGTCTCGTTGCCGGCGGAACTGGGATCGCTTTCGTTGTGAACGGTGCGCCGTGAGCGGCGCGCCGGACGTGGAAGCGGGGGGCGGGCGACACGCGCCGGTGCTGCTGGACGCCGCGCTCGATGCGCTCGCGATACGCAGCGATGGTCGTTATGTGGATGCGACCTTCGGTCGTGGTGGCCATGCCGGGGCAATCCTCGGCCGGCTCGGGGAAAAGGGGACTCTGCTTGCAATCGATCGCGATCCGGAAGCCAGCGCAGCGGCCGTCAGACTATTCGGCTCAGATCCGCGCGCGAAATTCAGGCAGGCCAGATTTTCCGAGCTTTCACAGTTGGTCCCCGCTGGCTCGGTGGACGGCATCCTGTTCGATCTCGGTGTCTCTTCGCCGCAGCTCGATGATGCGCACCGCGGTTTCAGCTTCCTGCGCGACGGGCCGCTCGACATGCGCATGGACCCGCAGCACGGCGAGTCCGCCGCGCAATGGCTCGCGCGCGCGACCGAACGGGAGATCGCCACGGTGATCGCGCGTTTCGGTGAAGAGCGCCACGCACGGCGCATTGCAAGGGCGATTGTCGTGGCACGCGCCATGTCGCCGCTGACGACGACTGGCGGACTCGCTGCCGTGATCGCCGCAGCCGCCCCGCGCCGCCAGCCTGGCATGCATCCGGCGACCCGCAGCTTCCAGGCATTGCGGATCCACGTGAATGCCGAACTCGACGAGATCGAGCGCGCATTGCCGCAGGCGGTCGAGGCGCTCGCGCCCGCTGGCCGTCTGGTCGTCATCAGTTTTCATTCGCTCGAGGATCGCATCGTAAAGCGCTTCATGCGCGCCGCCTCGCGCGAGGACCCGGCCTTTGCCGGCCTGCCGGAAGTTCCACCGGACGCGCAGGCGAAGCTAAGGCTCGTGGGCCGCGCGGTATTCGCCGATGCCGGCGAAGTCGGGGACAATCCGCGCTCGCGCAGTGCCGTGCTGCGGGCAGCCGAGAGGCTGGCCGCATGAGCCGCCGCTGGATGCTGGTCGCATTGCCGGTGCTGTGGCTCACGGTGCTGGCGTCCGCGATCGCGGTCGTACGCGCGCGGCACGAGGCACGCACGCTGTTCGTGCAGCTCGAGCAGCTGTCGGCGGAGCGCGACCGGCTCAACATCGAGTGGAGCCAGTTGCAGCTCGAGCAGAGCGCCTGGTCCAATCCCGGATTCGTCGAGCGCGTCGCCAGCCTCAAGAGGCAGATGAAGCTGCCGACGCCTGACGAAGTGCGGATCGTCACGCAATGAAGTGGCGCGAGGGCGGCGGCGAATTCGATGCCGGACAGTTCCGTCTGCGCGCGCGGCTGCTGGTCGGCCTGCTTGCGATTTTTGCATTGGCGCTGCTGGTCCGTGCATTGCAGTTGCAGGTGTTCGACCAGCAATTCCTGGCCGAGCAGGGCGACATGCGCTACGCGCGGATCGCAAAGATGCCCGCTCATCGCGGCTCGGTGCTGGACCGCTTTGGGGAGCCGCTCGCCGTCAGTTCCCCGGTCGACACAATCTGGGTCAATCCGCCCGAGCTCGCGCATTCGTCCGACGAAATCCTGCGTCTTGCGCGCGCTCTGAAGCGCGATCGGCAGTGGCTGGCGCAGCGCATCACCAGCAATCTCGACCGGCAATTCCTGTACGTCGCGCGGCACATGGATCCGGCCGAGGCCTCGAAAATCAAGGCACTCGACATCCCCGGTGTCTACCTGTTGCGCGAATACCGTCGCTATTACCCGAATGGCGAGGTCACCGGGCACCTGCTGGGCTTCACGAATCTCGACGAGGCGGGACAGGAGGGCCTTGAGCTCGAGTACGACCAGTCACTCGCGGGCCTCGACGGCCGCAAGCGCGTGATCCAGGACGGGCGCGGCCGCATCGTCCAGAACGTCGTGAGCATTCACGCTCCGCGCGCCGGTGAGGACCTCTACACGAGCATTGACCTGCGCATCCAGTACCTGGCCTATCGCGAGCTGAAGGCGGCGATTCGCAAGCACAAGGCGCGCGCGGGCTCCGTAATCGTGATCAATGTCGCGACCGGCGAGGTCCTCGCGATGGTCAACCAGCCGTCATTCAATCCGAATGACCGCGAGCAGTACGAAGTCAGCCACTATCGCAATCGTGCGGCCACGGACATCTTCGAGCCGGGCTCGAGCATCAAGCCATTCGTCGTCGCCGCGGCGCTGTCCTCGGGCCGCTACCGGCCGGAATCGATGATCGACACGGCGCCGATCAAGGTTGCCAACAAACTCATCGCGGACCATCACTTTCTCGGCGTCATCGACCTCGGGGAGGTGCTGGCGCGTTCGAGCAATGTCGGCATGGCGAAAATCGCGCTGTCGCTGGAACCCGGACAAATGCACGGCACGCTGAGCTCGCTCGGCTTCGGGGATGTCACGGCGAGCGGTTTTCCAGGCGAGTCGGCGGGCCTCCTCAGCAGTGCCAAGCACTGGCGGCCGATCGGAATCGCGACGATGGCCTACGGCTATGGCCTGTCAGTGACGCCGCTGCAGCTCGCCCAGGCTTACGCGACTGTCGGCGCGCTTGGCCTGCACCGGCCGATCACATTTCGCCGCGCCCAGGAACCGGCGCCTGCCACGCGTGTACTGCCGGAGAAGGTCGCGCGCGAGCTGATCGGACTGCTCGAAGGGGCGATCACGCCCGACGGCACCGGCGTGAAGGCGGCGGTGCCCGGCTATCGCGTGGCCGGAAAGACCGGGACTGCGTGGAAGGCGATCCCGGGCGGCTATTCGACAGATCGCTATCTCGGCGTATTCGCCGGCGTTGTGCCGGCCACGCAGCCCCGGCTCGCCGCTGTCGTGATGATCGATGAGCCCCGCGGAAAAGACTATTACGGCGGCGACGTCGCAGCACCGGTGTTCTCGGCTGTGATGTCAGGCGCCCTCAGGCTGATGTCGGTGGCACCGGATGATCTTGCGCGGGTCGCGCCGGTCACCGTCGCCGAAGTCACGCCATGAAATCCACTGCCGCAGATCCGAAAACACTCGATGCATTGCTCGCAGGCATCGCGGCGGCGCCGTTGCTGCCGATCACCGGTCTTGCACTTGATTCGCGCGCCGTCCGCAGGGGCGATGCCTTCATTGCGCTGCGTGGTGCCAGCAGCCACGGACTCGAGCATCAATCCCAGGCCATCGCCGCCGGCGCCTGCGCCGTGCTGTGGGATCCCGGCGAAGGCCGCACACCGGATGCCTTGCCTGGTGACGTTGCCCACGTGCCGGTGCCGGCGCTGCGCAGCCGGCTCGGCGAAATCGCCGATCGATTTTACGACTCACCTTCGTCGCGGCTTGCAGTAGCGGGCGTGACCGGCACCAATGGCAAGACCACCTGCGCCTGGCTGCTCGCGAACGCCGCCAACGGCGCCACGCGTCGCGGCGCGTATCTCGGCACGCTGGGCTCGGGTTTCCCGCCGGAACTCGCGAGTGCCGCACTGACGACACCCGATGTCGTCACGCTGCACCGGCAATTGCGCGCGTTGTCGGATGCCGGCGCGACCCACATCGCCATGGAAGTCTCTTCGCATGCACTCGACCAGGGACGCATCGACGGCGTGCGATTGCGCGTCGCCGCATTCTGCAACCTGAGCCGCGATCATCTCGACTACCACGTCAGCATTGAGCGTTATGCGTTCGCAAAGCAGCGCCTGTTCCGCATGCCGGGGCTCGAGCATGCCGTCATCAACACCGGTGATCCGGTGGGCGCACGATTTGCCGAGGCGCTTGGACCCGGTATCACGCTGACCTCCGTCGCGGTCGGCGGCGAGCGTCCTTCCACACAGCGCTTCATTCACGTCACGCGTGTCGAAGCCGCAGCCGACGGTCTCTCGCTCGAGGTCAACGGTCATTTTGGCCGCCGCCGGTTGCAGTCGCGCCTGGTCGGGGCATTCAACGCGGAGAATCTTGCGGTCACGCTTGGCCTGCTGCTGGCCTGGGACGTCGATGTCGATGAAGCGCTTGCCTCGCTTGCGGCCGGCACCGCGCCGCCGGGGCGAATGGAAGGATTCCGGCTGCCGAATGGCGCACTCGCGATCGTTGACTATGCCCACACGCCGGACGCGCTCGCAAAAGTACTGACCGCGGTGCGCGTACACGCGAGCGGCCGCGTGCTGGTGGTGTTCGGCTGCGGTGGCGACCGCGACATCGGCAAGCGCGCGCTGATGGGTGCGGCAGCCGAGCGGCTCGCGGATCGGGTCATCGTGACCGACGACAATCCGCGCAGCGAGGATCCGGACCGTATCGTCGGGATGATCCTGTCGGGCCTCAGGTCGCCTGCGCGCGCGCTGGTTGAGCGCGATCGCGGGCTCGCGATCGGCACGGCACTTGCCGAGGCCGGACCGCGCGACGTCGTGCTGATTGCGGGCAAGGGGCACGAGGACTACCAGCTGGTCGGCGCCGAGCGCAGGCATTGGAGCGACCGGGAATTCCTGCAGCGGCAGGGCGGAGGGGCACCTTGAACGGCCGGCTCTCCGAGGTCGCCACCGTAACCGCGGGACGCCTCGCGGGCGCCGATGTGGCGTTCGCGGGCGAGTCCATCGATTCGCGCACGCTGAAGCCGGGCGAGTTGTTCTTCGCGCTCTGCGGCCCGCACTTCGATGGTCACGCATTCGTCGCGACCGCAGCAGGGCGCGGCGCCGCCGGTGCCGTCGTCGAGAAAGCCGCTGAGGCGCCGATTCCGCAGGTCGTGGTCAAGGATGCGGTTGCCGCGCTCGCGGCGCTCGCGCAGGCCTGGCGTAAACGCTCTGACGCGACGGTCATCGGCGTCGGTGGCAGCAATGGCAAGACCACGACCAAGGAGCTGCTCGCGAGCATCCTGGCGGGCGCCGGCCCGACACTGGCGACCCGCGGCAACCTCAACAATCACCTGGGCGTGCCACTGACGCTCCTGCGGCTGGAACCCGGTCATCGCTTTGCCGCGATCGAGATGGGCGCGAACCACCCGGGCGAGATTGCGGCGCTTGCCGCCATTGCGCAGCCTGCAATCGCGCTCGTGACGAATGCGGGTGACGAGCACCTCGAGGGCTTCGGCGATCTCGCCGGTGTCGCGCGGGCCGAGGGCGAGATGTTCGCCGCACTGACCGATACCGGGATCGCCGTGATCAATGCGGACGATCCGTTTCACGGGTTGTGGCAGGAAATGGCACGCGGTGCGCGCCAGGTCCGCTTCGGGATCGAGTCGGTGTGCGATGTGCGCGCGACAGGCCTGCAGGGGCGCATCGAGTCCGGCGCATTCATCACCGCGTTCACGCTCGTCATCGGTGGCGGGCAGGCGCGAGTACGGTTGAATCTCGCAGGCAGGCACAACGTCATGAATGCGCTCGGCGCCGCCGCTGCCGCGCATGCCGCGGGTGTGTCGTTGCCGCAGATCGTCGCGGGCCTCGAACGCGTGAATCCGGTCAATGGCCGGCTGCAGCTGAAGGCGGGACCGCGCGGTTGCTGGCTGATCGACGATTCCTACAACGCGAATCCGAGTTCGGTGCGCGCCGGCATCGACGTGCTGTGCAGCCTGCCGGGAGAGCACTGGCTGGTGCTCGGCGAGATGGCGGAACTCGGCTCGCACACCGAAGCGAGCCACACCGGTATCGGTGACTACGCGCGCCGCGCCGGCGTCACGCGCCTGTTCGCAATCGGCGCGGCCGCGCGGCTCGCGGTGGCGGCATTCGGGGCGCGCGGCAGCTGGTTCGAGGACGCGGGGCGTCTCGCCGATGCGGTGGGCGCAGGCCTCGATACCGGCGTGACGGTGCTGATCAAGGGCTCGCGCGTCAATCGACTCGAACGTGTCGTGGACCGGTTGCTGCAGCCGTTCCCGGCCGCCGGCAACGGCAACTGAGGGCAGGGGCATGCTGCTGAATCTGTTCGACTGGCTGGCGGGTTACTACGGGGGCTTCCGGGTCTTCGGCTACCTGACGCTGCGCGGGATCCTCGCGGCGCTGACCGCGCTTTCGATTGCGCTGCTGATCGGGCCATGGATGATCCGCAAGCTGCAGGAACGGCAGATCGGCCAGGTCGTCCGCAATGACGGTCCGGATACCCATCTCGGCAAG
This sequence comes from Steroidobacteraceae bacterium, assembly GCA_016844605.1. Lineage (GTDB taxonomy): Bacteria > Pseudomonadota > Gammaproteobacteria > Steroidobacterales > Steroidobacteraceae > SCUD01. Next base: position 62,242 of record JAENJD010000008.1, on the reverse strand, counting down.
ATGGGCACGCCGACCATGGGTGGCGCGCTGATCCTGGTCGCTATCACGATTGGCACGTTGCTGTGGGCGAGACTCGACAACCGATTCGTCTGGATCGCGCTCGGCGTGACGCTGGCATTCGGGTTGATCGGTTTCTGCGACGATTACCTGAAGCTTGTCGTGCGCGACCCGAAAGGCCTTGCGGCGCGCTGGAAATACCTGTGGCAATCGGTGGCGGGTCTCGGCGCCGCGCTCGCGCTTTGGATGACCGCGCAGGGTGCCTCCGAAACAGCCCTGTACCTGCCGTTCTTCAAGAGTGTCGCGCTGCCGATGAGCGCCGTGACATTCATCGTATTCACCTACTTTGTAATCGTGGGCTCGAGCAATGCGGTCAATCTGACCGATGGCCTCGACGGCCTCGCGATCATGCCCTGCGTGATGGTGGCGGGCGCGCTCGGCGTGTTCGCTTACGTCACCGGTAACGTCAATTTCGCGGCCTACCTGCAGATCCCCTACGTCCCGGGCGCAGGCGAGGTGCTGATCTTCGTTGCAACGATCGTCGGGGCCGGTCTCGGTTTCCTGTGGTTCAACACCTATCCGGCGCAGGTATTCATGGGGGACATCGGTGCGCTCGCTCTCGGTGCTGCGCTCGGCGTCGTCGCCGTGATCGTCCGCCAGGAACTCGTGCTCGCGATCATGGGCGGTATTTTCGTGCTCGAGACGGTGTCCGTGATGCTGCAGGTCGCTTCATTCCGCCTGCGCGGCAAGCGGATTTTCCGGATGGCCCCGATCCACCATCACTTCGAGCTGAAGGGATGGGCCGAGCCGAAGGTGATCGTCCGCTTCTGGATCATCTCCTTCATGCTGGTCCTGATCGGGCTGGCAACGTTGAAGCTACGCTGATGCAACAGACTGCAAGCAGCCCGCGCAGTGTCATCGTCGGTCTTGGCCGCACCGGCGTCTCCTGCGCGCGTCATCTCGCTGCGCGTGGGCATCGACTGGTTGTGACCGACTCGCGCACCTCGCCGCCAGGCCTCGCCGAATTGCGCCGCCTGGTCCCTGATGCCGCCACCGCGCTCGGCGGGTTCGACCCCGCGGTGCTCGAAGGCGCCGACCAGATCATCGTCTCGCCGGGCGTGTCGCTGCGCGAACCCTTCCTGCAGCAGGCTGCGGCACGCGGCCTGGACCTGATTGGTGACATCGAGTTGTTCGCGCGCGAGGCCGGCGGCCGGGTGATTGGCATCACCGGCACGAATGGCAAGAGCACGGTGACGACGCTGGTCGGCGAGATGGCAACGGCTGCCGGAATCCTGGTGCGCGTCGGCGGAAATCTGGGTGAGCCGGCGCTCGATCTGCTGGCGGGCCCCCCGGCGGCGATGTACGTGCTCGAACTTTCGTCCTATCAGCTCGAGACCACGCATTCCCTGCAGCTCGAGGCCGCCGCAATCCTGAATGTGACGCCCGATCACCTCGACCGTTATCGCGACGTCGCGGAATATGCCGCGGCGAAGGCACGGATCTTCGAGCGCTGCGCGACTGCGATCATCAATCTCGACGATGAACTGGTCGTCCGCATGACGCGCCCGGGCCAGCGCCGCCTGGGATTCAGCCTGTCGCGCGGCGATGCAGACTTTCGCCTGCTCGCCCGCGATGGCAGGGACTGGCTCGCTGCCGGCAGCGAGGCGCTGATGCCGGTCGATGCGCTCAGGCTGCCGGGCCGCCACAACGCGGCCAATGCGCTAGCGGCACTTGCTGTCGGGACTGCCTGTGGCATGCCGCGCGCCGCCATGACCGGCGTGCTGGCACGCTTCGAGGGCCTGCCGCATCGCTCGCAACTCGTGGCCGAGGCGCGCGGCGTGCGCTGGATTGACGATTCCAAGGGCACCAATGTCGGCGCCACACAGGCCGCGATCGCGGGTCTGCCAGGACCGCTCGTGCTGATCGCCGGTGGCGATGGCAAGGGCCAGGACTTCCTGCCACTCGCCGAGGCCTGCCGCGGCAAGGTGCGCGACGCGCTGCTGATTGGCCGCGATGCGCGCGCGATCGGCGCGGCGATCGCAGGCAGTTGCGCTGTCCACTACTCGAATTCGATGGAAGCAGCGGTCGCAAGCGCTGCGCGCCTCGCGCAACCCGGCGACATCGTGCTGCTGTCGCCTGCCTGCGCGAGTTTCGACATGTTCCGCGATTACGCGCATCGCGGCGACGTGTTCGCCGCGGCGGCACTGAGGCAGGCGCAATGACGGCCGGCGTGGCACTGCAGTATTCGCGTTCCGCGGGCCGCCAGCCGCGTCTCGTGCTGGATCCGGTGATTGTCGCGGCGACTTTCTGCCTGCTGCTGATCGGCCTCGTGATGGTGGCTTCCGCCTCGCTCAATGTCGCCGAGCGCCAGACCGGCGATCCGTTCTTCCACTTCGAGCGCCAGATGCTGTCGGCGCTGGTCGGTTGCGCATTCGCGGGCGCCCTGCTGCTCGTTCCGATCTCGCTGTGGCAGCGCGCAGCGCCCGTGCTGCTGATCGGCAGCTTCCTGCTGCTGGTGCTGGTGCTGATCCCGGGCCTCGGCCACGAGGTCAATGGCAGCCGCCGCTGGATCCGCCTGGGCCCGGTCAATTTCCAGCCGTCGGAACTGGCACGCTGGCTGCTCCTGACCTACATCGCGATCTACGCGGTGCGCCACCAGATGGAACTGAAGAGCAGCGCCCAGGGCTTCTTCAAGCCGCTCGCCGTGCTGCTGGCTGCTTCACTGCTGTTGCTGGTCGAGCCGGATTTCGGCGCCGCCGTCGTGCTGTGCGTGACGGGCACCGCCGTGCTATTCGTCGCAGGCGCGCGGCTCAGGGATTTCCTGACCGTATGCGCCATCGGTGGCGCGGGTATCGGGCTCGTCGCCGTGTCGAGCGGTTATCGCCTGCAGCGCCTGACCGCATTCCTGAATCCCTGGGCCGATCCGTTCAACAGCGGCTTCCAGCTGACCCAGTCGCTGATCGCGATCGGCCGCGGCGAATGGATTGGCGTCGGCCTCGGCTCGAGCATCCAGAAATTGTTCTACCTGCCGGAAGCGCACACGGACTTCGTGTTCGCGGTACTGGCCGAGGAGTTCGGCCTGTTCGGCGTCGTGGTCGTCGTGGTCGCGTTTCTCGCGCTGGTGCTGCGCAGCCTCAAGCTCTCGCGGATCGCTGCTGACGCCGGCATGCCGCTGCACGCCTGCATCGCCGCAGCATTCGGCGTGTGGCTGGGCCTGCAGGCCTTCATCAACATCGGCGTCAACATGGGCCTGCTGCCAACCAAGGGACTGACGCTGCCGCTGATGTCCTATGGCCGCTCCAGCATGCTGGTGACGCTGGCCTGGATCGGCATGCTGCTGCGCGTTCACCACGAGGTCGCGGCATCCGGCAAGAGCGCGATCGCCACCGAGGCGCGGCCCGCATGACGCAACCGATCATGATCATGGCGGGCGGCACCGGCGGACACGTATTCCCGGCGCTCGCAGTCGCGGGCATCCTGCAGCAACGCCGTCGCGAAGTCGTGTGGCTCGGGACGCGCCGCGGCATCGAGGCGCGACTCGTGCCGGCGGCTGGCTTTGCAGTCGAGTGGATCGAGGTCGAGGGCCTGCGCGGCAAGGGACTCGCGGGCTGGTTGACTGCGCCCTGGTCGCTGACGCGCGCGCTGTGGCAGGCGAGGCGCGCATTGCGCAGGCGCCGGCCGGGCGTGGTGCTCGGTTGCGGCGGTTTCGCCTCCGGGCCGGGCGGCATCGCGGCCTGGCTCGCCGGTACGCCGCTCGTGATCCACGAGCAGAATGCGATCGTCGGCATGACCAATCGCTGGCTCGCGCGCTTCGCCGCCCGCGTCGCCGAAGGATTCCCCGGCAGTTTCGCGCGCCGCCACCGCGCCGTGCACGTCGGCAACCCGATCCGCCCCGAAATCGCGGCACTGCCGCCGCCCCGCGAGCGCTTTGCAGACCGCGAGGGGCCGCTGCAGCTCTTCGTATTCGGCGGCAGCCAGGGCGCGGCTGCGCTTAATCGCCTGGTGCCCGAGGCGATCGCGGCGTTGGCGGAGCAGGTGCGGCCACGCGTGCTGCACCAGAGCGGCACGCGCGACTGCGAGGCGACCACCGCGGCTTATCGCAAATTCGGCATCCAGGCCGATGTGCGCGCATTCATCGACGACATGGCCGGCGCCTACGCTGCCGCGGATCTCGTCGTCTCGCGCGCGGGCGCACTCACCGTCGCTGAACTCGCGGCGGCCGGGGTCGCGTCCGTCCTCGTGCCATTCCCGGCAGCGGTCGACGATCACCAGACCAGGAACGCCGCCTGGTTGGCGGAGGCGGGCGCGGCGCGCGTGGTGGCCGAGCCGGGCCTCAACTCCGCGCGCCTGGCGCAGGAACTCTCGGATGTCCTCTCGCCCGGACGCACAGGACTCCTCGCGATGGCCGAGGCCGCGCGCTCGGTCGCGATTACGGATGCTGCGGAACGCGTCGCAGCGCTTTGCCTCGAGGCCGAGGGGGCGCGCGAATGAGCGACCGGATGCGCCGCATCAGTCATATCCACCTGATCGGTATCGGTGGCGCCGGCATGGGCGGCATCGCCGAAGTGCTGGTGAATCTCGGTTATCAGGTGCAGGGATCGGACCTGCGCGCCAATGCCGTCACCGCACGGCTGCAGAAGATGGGTGTGCGGATGTTCATCGGCCACGCCGCTGCCCAGGTCGAGGGCGCCGATGTCGTGGTCGTCTCGACCGCGGTCGGGCCGGCGAATCCGGAATTGCTGGCGGCACAGGAGGCGCGCATTCCGGTCGTGCCGCGCGCGGAGATGCTGGCCGAACTGATGCGCTTCCGTCAGGGCATCGCAGTCGCCGGCACCCACGGCAAGACCACGACGACGAGTCTGGTCGCCAGCGTGCTCGCGGAAGGCGGCCTCGATCCCACATTCGTGATCGGCGGGCAGCTCAAGAGCGCCGGCAGCAATGCGCGTCTCGGCACCGGCCGTTACCTGGTCGCCGAAGCCGACGAGAGCGACGCCTCATTCCTGCACCTGCAACCAATGATCGCAATCGTCACCAATATTGATAACGATCATCTGGCCACGCACGGCGGCGATTTCGAGAAGCTCCGGCAGAGCTTCGTCGCATTCCTGCACAATTTGCCATTCTACGGGCTCGCCGTACTGTGCAGCGACGACGCGGAAGTCCGCAGCCTGCTGCCGCAGGTCGGCCGGCCGATGATCCGCTACGGGCTCGGCGACGAAGCCGACCTGCGCGCCGTCAAGCTCGAGCGCCTGGGCGCACGCACGCGCTTCGAGGTACAACGTGAAGGGCACCCGCCGCTTGCGGTGACACTGAATCTCGCGGGCTTGCACAATGTGCGCAACTCGCTCGCGGCGATCGCGGTCGCGACCGAACTCGAGGTCGCGGACTCATCCATCCAGCGCGCGCTTGAATCCTTCGAAGGAATCGGCCGCCGCTTCGAGACCGTCGGCGAAGTGCAGACGGCCGCGGGGCGCGTGACGATCGTCGATGACTACGGTCATCACCCGACCGAGATCGAGGCGACGCTCGAGGCCGCACGCCAGGCCTGGCCGGGCCGGAGACTGGTGCTCGCTTTCCAGCCGCATCGCTACACGCGCACACATGACCTGATTGACGACTTTGGCCGCGTGCTGTCGGGAGCGGATGCGCTCGTCGTTACCGAGGTCTATGCGGCGGGCGAGGAGCCCATCGCGAACGCGGACGGACGCGCGATCTGCCGCGCCGTGCGCGGCCGCGGCCAGATCGAGCCGGTGTTCGTCGAACAGGTCAGCGAACTCGCCGGCACGCTCGCCGGGCTCATCAAGGACGGTGACGTGATCCTGACGATGGGCGCGGGCAGCATCGGCGGCGTCGCGCACGAACTGCCGCAAGCGCTGGCGGCAGGTGCGCGATCGTGAACAGCGTGTCCATACCCGCCGGATTCGAGGCCAGGGTGCTGCGCGACGAGCCGATGTCGCGCCACACGTCCTGGCACGTCGGCGGCCCTGCGGATGCCTGGTTCGCGCCCGGCGATTCCGGGGAGCTTGCGGGATTCCTGCGCCAGCTGCCCCCCGGCGTGCCGGTCACCTGGGTCGGTCTCGGCAGCAACCTGCTGGTGCGTGACGGCGGCATCCGCGGCGTGGTGATCTCGGTGCACGGGATCCTGAATGCGCTCGAGCGCGTCGGCGACCTGATGGTGCGCGCCGAGGCCGGCGTCGCCTGCGCGCGGCTCGGGCGCCAATGCGCGAAGTGGCAGCTCGGCCCCGCCGATTTCTTCGCGGGAATCCCCGGCACTGTCGGTGGCGCGCTCGCGATGAATGCCGGCGCCTGGGGCGCCGAAACATGGCCCTGCGTCGCGGAAGTCGAGGTCATCGATCGTAGCGGGGAAAGACGCAAACGGGCTGCCGCCGAATATCGCTTCAGCTATCGCAGCGTGACGCCACCGGTCGCGGGTGAATGGTTCCTGGCGGCGACATTCCGCTTCGAATCACGACCTGACGCAAGCACCGATTCGATCCGCAAGCTGCTCGAGCGCCGCCATGCGGCGCAGCCGATCGGCGAATGGAGTTGCGGCTCGGTGTTCACGAATCCACCCGGCGGACATGCCGCGCAACTGATCGAATCGGCCGGTCTCAAGGGCCACCGCATCGGCGGCGCCGCGGTCTCGACCAAGCACGCCAACTTCATCATCAATGACGGCCAGGCGACAGCTTCCGATCTCGAGGCCCTCGTGCGCCACGTGCAGGACACCGTACAGCGCGTGCATGGCGTCCGGCTGGTTCCGGAAGTGCGCGTGATCGGGGAGGCCGCGTGAGCCGGCTTCGCACCAGCGGCGTGGAGTTTCGCCGGGTAACCGACGCGCAGGAGTTCGGGCAGGTCGCCGTACTGATGGGCGGGCTCTCGGCCGAGCGCGAGATCTCACTGCTGACTGGCGCCGCCGTGCTGCAAGCGCTCAAGGCGCGAGGGGTGAGTGCGGTCAGTTTTGATCCATCCGAGAAACGATTGACAGATCTCGTTGCCGCCGGCATCGAGCGCGTCTGGATCGCATTGCACGGACCCGGCGGTGAAGACGGCGCCGTGCAGGGCGCGCTCGAATGGCTGGGCGTGCCTTATACAGGTTCGGGAGTGCTCGGTTCCGCGCTCGGCATGGACAAGCTGCGCACCAAGCGCCTCGCGCAGGCCGCCGGTGTCGCGACGCCGGCCTGGACGCTGCTGACGGGCGCCGCGGATTTTCCGCGCACTCTCGAGGAACTCGGCCTGCCGATCGCGGTGAAGCCAGCGAGCCAGGGCTCGAGTGTCGGCATGAGCCGTGTGGAGACGGCGGCCGAACTGCCGACCGCCTGGCGCACGGCAGCGGCGCTCGATCCGGTCGTGATCGCCGAGCGCTGGATCATCGGGCGCGAATTCACCGTCGGGATACTGCAGGGCCAGGCGCTGCCGGCGATCCGCATCGAGACACCGCGCAGTTTCTACGACTACCAGGCGAAGTATTTCGCGGACGACACGCGCTATCTCATCCCCTGCGGCCTGCCGGCCGCGGGCGAAGCGGCCATGCAGGCGGCGGCGCTCACCACATTCGCCGCGACCGGCGCCTCGGGCTGGGGGCGCGTGGATTTCGTGATGGGAACAGAGGGCACTCCGATGCTGCTGGAAATCAACACCGTGCCCGGCATGACAAGTCACAGCCTGGTGCCGATGGCGGCGGCCGCAGCGGGCATCGATTTCAACGAGCTCGCCTGGCGAATCCTCGAAACCAGTTTCGCGCGCGAGAGGACCTGAACGGAAATGGGACTGATACGCAAGCGCAATCGCCACAAGCCCGCGGGCCGCCACTTTGAGCTGCCAGAGCTCGAGTGGAAACGCGGCGGCCGGATTGCCGGCGCATTGCTCGCGCTCGCAGCAATGGCGACGCTGCTTGCGATCGGCCTCGACCAGCCGGTGCGCAGCATCGTCATCGACGGCCCGTTCCAGCGCGTCGCGGCGGTCGAGGTCGAGCAGGCGGCGCGCGCTGCCTTGAAGGGCGGCTTCGTCAGCGCCGACCTCGACAAGTTGCGCGATGCCGTCGAGGCGCTGGCCTGGGTCGACCGGGCGCGCGTGCAGCGGCTGTGGCCGGATCGCATCCAGGTGGAAATCGTCGAGCAGCAGGCTGCCGCGCGCTGGGGCGAAGACGGCCTGTTGAACACACGCGGCGAGCTGTTCGCAGAAGGCGTGCGCCACGTTCCGCCGGAATTGCCGCGACTCGACGGCCCGCAGGGCAGCGAGTGGCAGGTCGCACAACGTTATCTCGCGATCCAGGGACAGCTGGTCGAGCAGGGGCTGAGGGTTGCGGCGCTCAGGCTCGACCCGCGCGGCGCCTGGGAGCTGGACCTCTCGAATGGCGTGACCGTGCGCCTGGGACGCCGCCAGGTGGACGAGCGGATGGACCGGCTCGTGAAGGTCGCGGCCCAGGTCATCGCGGGGCGCGCAGCGGAGATCGCTTACGTGGACTTGCGCTACTCGAATGGTTTTTCGATCGGCTTGCGGCGCGATCGCAAACCGGCCCGCGCCGCAGCTGCCGCGCTTGCCGACCACAGAACCGGAGATCCAGATACAGATGGCTAAGCGTTCCGACCGCAACCTGATCGTCGGGCTCGACATCGGCACGTCGAAGGTCGTCGCCATGGTCGGCGAAATGCACGCCGACGGCAGTCTCGAGGTGATCGGCCTCGGATCGCATCCATCGCGCGGACTCAAGAAAGGCGTGGTCGTCAATATCGACTCGACCGTGCAGTCGATCCAGCGCGCGGTCGAGGAAGCCGAGCTGATGGCGGGTGTCGAGATCCGCTCGGTATTCACCGGCATTGCCGGCAGCCACGTCCGGAGCCTCAATTCCCACGGCATCGTCGCGATCAAGGACAAGGAAGTTACGGGCGGCGATGTCGCGCGGGTCATGGACGCCGCCCAGGCCGTGCCGATCCCGGCCGACCAGAAGATCCTGCACGTGCTGCCCCAGGAATTCATCATCGACGGGCAGGAAGGCATCCGCGAGCCGATCGGCATGTCGGGCGTGCGGCTCGAGGCGCGCGTGCACATCGTCACCGGCGCCGAGAGCGCGGCGCAGAACATCGTCAAGTGCGTGCAACGCTGCGGGCTCGAGGTCGAGGACATCGTGCTCGAGCAGCTCGCCTCGTCATTCGCGGTGCTGACCGACGACGAAAAGGACCTCGGCGTCTGCCTGGTGGATGTCGGCGGCGGCACCACCGATATCGCCGTGTTCTCGGGCGGTGCGATCCGCCACACCGCGGTGATACCGGTGGCCGGCGACCAGGTCACCAATGACATCGCGGTCTCGATGCGCACGCCTACGCCGTACGCGGAGGAAATCAAGATCCGCTACGCCTGCGCGCTGTCGCAACTCGCGAATCCGGACGAGACCATCGAGGTTCCGAGTGTCGGCGACCGGCCGCCGCGCCGGCTCGCGCGCCAGACGCTCGCCGAGATCGTCGAGCCGCGCTATGAGGAGCTGTTCACGCTGATCCGCGACGAGCTGAGGCGCTCCGGATTCGAGGAAGCGATCGCAGCCGGTGTCGTGCTGACCGGCGGCAGCGCAAAGATGGAAGGCGCGGTCGATCTGGCCGAGGAGATCTTCCACATGCCGGTGCGGCTCGGCAGCCCGCAGGGCGTGACCGGTCTCGGCGATGTCGTGCGCAATCCGATCCACGCGACTGGCGTGGGTCTCCTGCTTTATGGCCGGGCGAATCTCGGCCAACTGGCGCCGAAACTCGTCGGCGACGGAGTCAAGTCGGTGGTAGAGCGAATGAAGTCATGGTTCCAGGGATATTTCTAGCGGAGGAGCGGACATGTTTGAACTGATGGATACATACAGCCAGACGGCTGTCATCAAGGTGATCGGCGTGGGCGGCGGCGGCGGCAATGCCGTGTCGCACATGGCGAAGAGCGGAATCGAAGGCGTCGAGTTCATCTGCGTGAACACCGATGCCCAGGCACTGAAGCACTCGCAGGTCAAGATTTCGTTGCAGATTGGATGCAACATCACCAAGGGCCTCGGTGCCGGCGCCAATCCTGAGGTCGGCCGGCAGGCGGCGATGGAGGATCGCGACCGGATCATCGAGCTGATCGAGGGCTGCGACATGCTGTTCATCACGGCCGGCATGGGTGGCGGCACGGGCACCGGCGCGGCGCCGGTCGTCGCACAGGTCGCGCGCGAGCTTGGCATTCTGACGGTCGCCGTCGTGACCAAGCCATTCACGATGGAGGGCGGCAAGCGCCAGTCGATTGCCGATAACGGCATTACCGAGCTGTCGCGGCACGTCGATTCACTGATCACGATCCCGAATCAGAAGCTGCTTTCAGTGCTCGGCGGTTCGACCACGCTGCTCGAAGCCTTCAAGCGAGCCAATGAGGTGCTGCAAGGCGCGGTGCAGGGCATCGCCGAGCTGATCACGCGGCCGGGCCTGATCAATGTCGACTTTGCCGACGTGCGTACCGTGATGTCCGAGACCGGGCTTGCGATGATGGGCTCCGGTGTCGGCACCGGCGAAAATCGCGCACGCGCGGCCGCCGAGATGGCCATCTCGAGCCCGCTGCTCGAGGACATCAACCTGGCCGGAGCGCACGGCATCCTCGTGAATGTCACCGCGGGTCTCGACCTGTCGATCGGCGAATTCGAGGAGGTTGGCAACACCGTCAAGCAGTTCGCGGCCGACGATGCGACCGTGGTGGTCGGCACCGTGATCGACCCGGCGCTGGAAGGCGAGTTGCGTGTCACCGTGGTTGCGACCGGTCTCGGCCGCATGCAGGTCAAGGGTGCGGCACCGGCCGCAGCGCCGAGCAAAACGGCGGGATTGGTCCGGCGTCCTGGCGACGTCAAACTGGTCAGTGGACGTGGCAGGGCGGCTCCGCCCGACTACAGCCACCTCGACCGGCCGGCGATCCAGCGGCAGACGCAGCGCGCGGTCGGCGATGGCCTCCGAAGCGACTTCACTTCGGAGGACGTGCTCGACATCCCGGCATTCCTCCGGCGTCAGGCCGACTGACGGCGATGAGCCGGATGCATGAAGGGCGTGGCCTGCGGGTCGCGCGAATGCGGCTGCGGGCGCGACGTTCGGCGACGGGCCGACGCGCCGAGCGCGCGCGCGCCCCGAGCGGCCGCGATCCTCCGCCATGAATCCGGGACGACAGCCGCCGGCCTTTCTCCGCTGGCCGGCGGCCTGTCAAACCGGGTGATGTGCTAGATTCCGGCCCCAAGGCGACCCATGGCCCTGCAAAAAACCTTACGTAATTCGATACGCGCGAGCGGCATCGGGCTGCACTCGGGCCGCAAGGTCCTGATGATGCTGAGGCCCGCGCCGCCCAATACCGGCATCGTGTTCCGGCGCGTCGATCTTGATCCGCCCGTCGATATCCCGGCGCGCGCGACCTATGTGACCGAAACCAACCTCGGAACGACACTTGCGGTCGGCACCGCGAGCGTCTCGACCGTCGAGCACCTGCTGTCGGCGCTCGCCGGGCTCGGCATCGACAACTGCTTTGTCGAACTGACCGCCGGCGAAGTGCCGATCATGGACGGCAGCGCGGGCCCCTTCGTGTTCCTGGTGCAGTCGGCAGGAATCGAAACTCAAAGCGCGCCGAAGCGCTTCGTGCGCGTGAAGCGGCGCATCGATGTCGAGGACGGCGACAAGTGGGCGCGCTTCGATCCCCATGAGGGTTTCCGCGTCAACTTCGAGATCGAGTTCGACCATCCGGTATTCCGCCGGCACTCGCAGCGCGCGACGATGGATTTCTCGACCACGACATTCCTGCGCGAAGTCAGTCGCGCGCGTACCTTCGGGTTCATGCGTGACCTCGAGTACCTGCGCACGCGCAATCTTGCGCTCGGCGGCACGCTCGACAACGCAATCGTCCTTGACGACTACCGCATCCTCAATGAAGACGGGTTGCGCTATGAGGATGAGTTCGTGCGCCACAAGATCCTTGACGCGATCGGCGACCTGTACCTGCTGGGCCACTCGCTGATCGGCGAGTTCACCGGCTTCAAGTCCGGTCATGCGCTCAACAACCTGCTGTTGCGTACGCTGCTGGACGACGCCACGGCCTGGGAAGAGGTCAGCTTCCGTGAGGAAGGCACGGCGCCGATCTCCTACGCCGGCACTGCGAATGCGACCACCTGATCAGGCGGGACCTGAGCGCACCTTCACGACCACGCGTTCGATCGCTAGCCCCAGTTCGGCTGCAAGCGCGTCCTTGAACAGTGGCGCCTGGTAGCGCAGGCGAGTGCCCCAGGCAGCCGAATGCACCAGCACGGTCAGGGTCCCGTCCCGCATGACAGCGCCCCAGACCTCCTGCGCGAGTTCGGGCGGTAGCCGCCGCTTGAGCCCCCTGAGTGTCCGGTCGGCCTCGAGCGTGCCCTCACGCAGCCGCCTGAGCATTCCCTCGCCATGCGCCAGCAAGTCACTGACTGGCGTCAGTTTTTTCATGACTGCCCGCGCCGTGTGGCCGCCGGATTACGAAAGTTCTTGAGTTTCAAGGCTTTTTTTGGCACTTTGCGCCGCTTAAGGGGTCCCCGCAGGGGCCGCGCGCCCGGCAATCATGACGCGCCCCATGGGTGACGCGCCGACGACATAGTAACCGCCGGACGCTGTGAAGGGAGCCGTGGAGTCCTTGCAAAGAATGACGCCCAGTAATCCGGCCTGGCTTGGCGGCGCGAAGCATTTCCGCTGGCGCCCGCTACTGATATCCATCGGTGGTGTCGCACTGCTGACGCTCCTGGCCTCTGCCTTTGTCGCGGGCAGCCGCTATGGCAGCACCGGCCCGCTCGGCGAATTCACGGTGGCACGCTGGAATGAGGACCTCGCCACGCAGCGCGCGATGCTCGATAAGACCCGCGTGGCCGTCGATGACCAGGTCGCCGCGCTCGCGACCCGGGTTGGCAGGATGCAGGCACAGCTGATCCGCCTCGATGCGCTCGGCCGCCAGCTCACCGAGGTCGCGAAGCTCGATCGCGGCGAGTTCGATTTCGACCATCCGCCCGCGGTCGGCGGGCCGCGAACGGAAGCGGGCTCCGGCCCCGTCGTGCCGGCCCTCGACGATATGCTCGATTCTGTGGGCGCGGCAATCGACGATCGCGGCCGCCAACTGACCGCATTGCAGAACCTGATCCTGACACGCGAGCTCGCGCGGCAAATCGTGCCGGGCGGTCGCCCGGTCGAATCGGGGTATATCTCCTCATTGTATGGTCAACGCACGGATCCCTTCGATGGCCGCAATGCCTTTCATCAGGGACTCGACTTCGCGGGCACGCCCGGCACCCGCGTGCTCGTGGTCGCCGATGGCATCGTCAGTCATGCGGGCGTCGACGGCGGTTACGGCCGCCAGATCGAGATCACGCATGGCAATGGCTACGTCACCCGCTATGCCCACAATGCAAAGTTACTGGTGGAGCCGGGACAGACGGTGAAGCGCGGCGATCCGATTGCGCTGATGGGCTCCACCGGCCGCTCGACCGGAACCCATTTGCACTTCGAAGTGCTGCGTGACGGCCGCCCGGTCAATCCGCTGTCCTTCGTCCGCCGCTGACGACGCCCCTGAACGAAATCCCGCAGGGCCAGTCGTAGTAAACTACCGGTTTTTTCCGGTGGCTCCAGTTGGAACCGCTCCCGACTGACCCTCCCGGTTCGAGGATCCAGACGCGTGTTGAAAGTCTTTACGCGGATTTTCGGCAGCCGTAACCAGCGGCTGCTACGTCAGTACGATCGCCGCGTGGCCGCGGCGAACGGCCATGCCGATGTGCTCAACGCGATGAGCGACAGCCAGCTGCTCGCGCAGACCGCAATGCTGCGCGCGCGCCTCGCCGCGGGCGACTCGATCGACGACGTGCTGCCGGAGGCGTTCGCGACGGTGCGCGAGGCCGCGGCGCGCTCGATCGGATTGCGTCCCTTCGACGTGCAGCTGATCGGCGGCATGGTGCTGCATGAGGGAAAGATCTCGGAGATGCGCACCGGCGAGGGCAAGACCCTGGTCGCGACATTGCCCGTCTACCTGAATGCGCTCTCCGGCAACGGCGTGCACGTCGTCACCGTCAACGAATATCTTGCCCAGCGCGACGCCGAGTGGATGGGCCCGATCTACCGTTTCCTCGGTCTCACGGTCGGGGTGATCACGAGCGGCCAGCAGCCCGCCGACAAACGCGCCGCCTACGCCTGCGACGTGACCTACGGCACCAACAATGAATTCGGATTCGACTACCTGCGCGACAACCTGGCATTCCGCCTCGAGGACCGCGTCCAGCGCGGCCAGCATTACGCGATCGTCGACGAAGTGGACTCGATCCTGATCGACGAGGCGCGTACGCCGCTGATCATCTCCGGACCGGCCGAGGAAAGCACCGAACTCTACGTCAAGATCAACGAGCTGGTGCCGCGCTTCAGGCGCCAGGCAACGGAGGAAGGCGAGGGCGAATTCTTCGCAGACGAGAAAACGCGCCAGGTGCACCTGTCGGAGACTGGATTCGAGAAAGCCGAGGAACTGATGCAGCAGGCGGGCCTGCTGCGCCCGGGCGACAGCCTCTACGATCCGGCCAGTATCCGGCTGATGCACCACCTGAACGCGGCGATGCGCGCGCATGTGCTTTACAACAAGGATGTCGAGTACATCGTGCGCGGCGGCGAGGTCATCATCGTCGACGAGTTCACGGGCCGCACGATGCCGGGCCGGCGCTGGTCGGATGGCCTGCACCAGGCCGTTGAGGCCAAGGAAGGCGTGCGGATCCGTGAGGAAAACCAGACCATCGCGTCGATCACGTTCCAGAACTACTTCCGCCTCTACCAGAAGCTTGCCGGCATGACCGGCACGGCAGACACCGAGGCCTTCGAATTCCAGCAGATCTACGGGCTCGAGGTCGTCGTCGTGCCGACCCACAAGCCGATGATCCGCAAGGACCAATCGGATCTCGTCTACCTGAACCAGAAGGACAAGTTCGCGGCGATCATCGAGGACATCCGCGAGTGCGTGACGCGCGGGCAGCCGGCCCTGGTCGGCACGGCCTCGATCGAGACCTCCGAACTGCTCTCGGGATTCCTGCGCGAAGCCAGCATTCCCCACCAGGTGCTCAATGCAAAGCAGCACGAGCGCGAGGCGATGATCATCGCGCAGGCCGGGCGGCCCGCCAGCGTGACGATCGCGACCAACATGGCCGGCCGCGGCACCGACATCGTGCTGGGTGGCAACGTGCAGAAGCAGATCGAGCAGCTGCGCAAGGACGCGACGCTCGAGCCGGCGCAGCTCGAGGCGCACTCCCGCGAGCTGGAGGGCGAGTGGCAGCAACTGCACGCGAATGTGATTGCGGCGGGCGGCCTGCATATCGTCGGCACCGAGCGCCATGAATCGCGGCGCATCGACAACCAGCTGCGCGGCCGTTCGGGGCGCCAGGGAGATCCTGGCTCCAGCCGGTTCTACCTGTCGCTCGAGGACAACCTGATGCGCATCTTCGGTGACCCGGAGCGCACCAAGTCGTTGCTGCGCACGGTCGGCATGCGCGAGGGCGAGGCCATTGAGAGCCGGATGCTGTCGCGCCAGATCGAGAATGCGCAGCGCAAGGTGGAATCGCACAACTTCGACGCGCGCAAGAACCTCCTCGAGTACGACGACGTCGCCAACGACCAGCGCAAGGTCATCTATCGCCAGCGCACCGAGATCATGTCCACGGACGACATTGCGGGCGTCATCCGCGACGTACGTGTCGAAGTCGTGCAAAACATTGTCGTCCAGTACATCCCGCCCGAGAGCGTCGAGGAGCAATGGGACGTCGCCGGGCTTGAACAGGCTGCCGAGCGCGACTTCGGCGTCCGCACCGGTCTGGTGGCGTGGCTCGCGGAAAACCCCGAGCGGCAGGGCAATGAGGCGGCTGCAAGGCTCCTCGATGCGATCGAGGCGGCCTATGAAGCGAAAGTCACGCAGGTCGGCGAGCCGGTCATGCGTCACCTGGAACGCGCGGTCATGCTTCAACAGCTCGATGGCCACTGGCGCGAGCACCTGGCGGGGATGGATTACCTGCGTCAGGGAATCTACCTGCGCGCCTATGCGCAGAAAAATCCGAAGCAGGAATACAAGCGTGAGGCCTTCGCGCTTTTCACCGGGATGCTCGAACGCATTCGCAGCGACACCGTAATGATGCTGCAGCGCCTGCAGGTGCGCACCGAGGAGGAAATCGAGCGCGAGGAAGCGGAGCGGGGACGCCGGCTTCAGAGCCGCATGCAATTGCAGCATGCCGAGCCAGCCGCGATCACCGCCGAGGCGCGACCGGCGCCCGCGGCGGCTGACCGCGCGCCGGCCGCAGCTGCTGCGGTGCCTGCGGCAACGGCGCCACCCTTCGTGCGTGGCGAGCGTAAGATCGGACGCAATGAGATCTGCCCCTGTGGATCGGGCAGGAAATACAAGCACTGTCACGGGGCGATACAGCAAACCGGCGGTTGAGCACAATCGGTCCAGGAGCGGGATTACCAGGGATGGCGGATCTTCCGGAATTTCACGTCATCGCGGGTGCGTTGTTCGACGCCACCGGCCGCGTGCTGATCGCACAGCGCCCGCGCGGCCGCCACATGGCCGGACGCTGGGAATTCCCGGGCGGCAAGCTTGGTTTCGGCGAGGACCGGCTTGAGGGGCTGAAGCGCGAACTGGCCGAGGAGCTCGGCGTCGCCGTTCACTCCGCCCGTCCCCTGATCCGGCTGTACCACAACTACCCCGATCGGCGCGTGTTGCTCGACTTCTGGCGCGTCATTGAATACGAGGGCACGCCGAAAGGCCTCGATTCGCAGGCCCTTGCCTGGGTGAAATCCGACGAGTTGCCGGGTCACAACCTGCTGGAGGCCGACCGCGCCATCGTGACGGCATTGCGTCTCCCGCAGCTCGCCCGCGTCATTTCGGGCGCCGGCCAGCTTGCGGCGCTCGACGCCAAGGTAGCCCAGACGATCTTCTGGCACGTCAAGGAGTCGCCGGCCACGCAGCTGGACGCGTCGGTCGTTCGCGGCGCGCGCGCCGCGGGCCACCGCATTTTCGTGCTGGGCGATGGTGTCGAGGCGATTCGCATCGCCGCCGCGGCCGGTGCTGACGGTGCGGTGCTGCGCCGGCACGGGCAGAATCTGCATGTGGATCGCGAAGGCGCATTCCTGGTCGGCGTGGTCTGCGAGGACGAGGCTGGCGCGCTCGAGGCGATCAGCGAGGGCGCACATTTCCTGGTGGTGGCGCCGCAGCGCGGACCCCTGCAGCAGGGTCCGCTCGAGCATCTCTGTGCGGTCGCCGGTATCCCGGTATTCGCAGGCTGGTACCCGGACGCGCGCCGCCTCGAGCAGCTGCAGATGGCCGGCGCGCACGGTTGCGCAATGGTCACGACCAGGAGCGCTTAAACGGCACCCTTCCCTTTTCCGCCGAAGAAGAGGGAAAAGGGAAGCGTCCCCTTTTTACGACCCGGCACCCAATTGGCGGTCGAAGAAATCCAGGATCGTGTTCCAGCCATGGATGCCGGTTTCCTTGAAGCTGAGCGCCCCGTGCTTGCTGCCTGGGTAGGGCATCACTTCGAATGTTCGTCCGGCGGCGACCAGTTCCTTGATCAGCAGGGTCGTGTGCGTGAACAGCACATTGTCGTCGGCCATGCCATGCATCACGAGCAGGCGGTCGCGTAGCGCCCCCGCGTAGGTCAGCGCATTCGACCGACGGTAGCCCTCGGCATTCTCGTCCGGCGTGCCGAGATAGCGCTCCGTGTAATGGGTGTCGTAGAGCCGCCAGTCGGTCACCGGGGCACCGGCGACACCGGCTGCAAAGCTGCCGGGTGACTGCGTCATCAGCATCAGCGTCATGTAACCGCCATAACTCCAGCCAAAGACCCCGACGTGCGACGCGTCCACGAATGGCTGCTGCTTGAGCCATTCGACGCCCGCGAGCTGGTCCACGACCTCGACGCCACCCAGGTGGCGGTACAGCGCAGTCGTGAAAGCCCGGCCGCGGCCGCCGGAGCCGCGATTGTCGATCGCGAAGACGACGTAGCCGCGCTGCGTGAAGAGCTGCGCGGTCTGGCCGCCACGCCGCTCGCCCCAGTGGCGCGTCACGGTCTGCACCGTCGGCCCACCGTAGACCAGCAGGATTGCCGGATAGCGGCCGCCCGGCTCGAAACCGGCGGGCTTGTACAGCTGCCAGTGGAGCGGCGTGCCGTCAGCGGCCGGCAGCGTGCCGAATTCCGGTTTCACATGCCGGTCGAGATAGGGCGCATAGGGGTGCTGGTCGTCGAGCCGGTTCTCGATGAGCCAGGCAAGCCGCTTGCCGGTTGCGTCATGCAGCGAAAGCTGAGGCGGCTGCATCGGATCGCTGTAGACCTGCAGAAAGCGGCGAGCGTCCTGCGACATCGTGATGTTGTGCCAGCCGTCCTGTGAGGTAAGCGGCCGCGGTGCGCGCTGGGTTCCCGCATCGAGACTGGCTACATGGAGTTGCCGCTCGAGCGGTGTCTTCAGCGTCGCCATGAAATAGACGCGGCCGCGCTTTTCGTCGATGCCGCGCACGGCGGGCGCCTGACTTTCGCCGAGCACGTCCCAGTCGCCGGCAGTGACGGCGCCCTTCAGCCTGCCGTCATAGGCATAGCGATAAAGGTGATTGTGCCCGGTCCGTTGCGAGGCCCACAGCAATTCCCTGCGGCGCGGCAGGAAATAAAGATCGTCGTGCAGGTCGACCCAGGCGTCGCTCGTCTCGGAGAACAGGAGACGCCCGCTGCCACCCGTGACCTGGAAACTCAGGAGATCGAGCCGTTTCTGGTTGCGTGCCTGACGCTGGACCAGCATCTGGTCGCCCTCGGGAAACCAGTTCACGCGCGCGAGGTAGTGATCGGTGAGGCCGAGATCCGCCCAGGCGATTTCGCCGGTATCAAGCGCGACCACGCCGAGATGGACGTCCGCATTCGCGGCGCCCGCTGCCGGGTAACGCTGGCTCAGCACCCGGAATCCGCCGGCGTTAACCTCGAAGCGCTCGAGCTCGGCTACGGGTGATTCGTCCACACGCGTGAATGCGATGTGACTCTCATCTGGTGACCACCAGTAACCGGTGTTTCGGTTCATTTCTTCCTGCGCGATGAACTCGGCGACGCCATTGCTGATGAGTCCGCCACCACCCGTCGTGAACCGACGTTCCGCGCCCGTCGCAATTTCGACGGCATATAGATCCTGGTCGCGGATGAAGCTGACATGGCGGCCCTTCGGCGAATACTGCGGGTCGGTCTCGTGGGATTCGGTCGCCGTCAGGCGCCGCAGGGCTTCATTGGACGGCCTCATGAGATCGTAGTGATACAGATCGCCGCCGAGCGTAAACAGGAGCGCATGCGAATCCGGTGCCCACTGATACTCGACGATGCCACGCAGCGCCGCGGTGCGCTGGCGCTCGCGGCGGGCTTCTTCATCGGCCGAAAGCGTCTCCCCGGAAGGCGCAAGACTGCGTGAATCGACCAGCAGGCGATGCTGGCCCGTGGCGATGTCATAGGCCCACAGGTCGTAGACCTGCGGATCGTCGTGCTTGCCTTGCAGATAGGACACGAGCGTGCCGTCCGGCGAAAATCGCGGCTGGCGCAGCGAGGGGCCCTGCAGGTCGGGCGCATCGAACAGGCGTTCGACCGTCAGGTCACGCGCGCCGGCGGTGGCGGTCAAGACAAGGCTCGCCGTGATACCAATCACGAATGAACGCATCGGTGCTCCGTCCTGTCGCAGATGGGACTTACTATTGCGAGGGTTTGTTAGACTTCGCTCGCCCGACTCTCGTGGAGTGTAAACACGGTGCGCATCTATGTCATATCCGGTTTCGCCCTGGCCATCCTGGCGATCTGGCCGACCATGAGCGCGGCCCACGATCCGTCGGCCATGCAGTATCCGGCTGCCGTCCGGGGGCAGGTCGTCGATGAACTTCACGGCACGAAAGTTGCCGACCCATACCGGTGGATGGAAACGCCGGGACCGGATGTCGCGGCCTGGGTCGCCGCGGAGAACGCGATTTCACAACCCTATCTCGACGCGATCCCTGCACGCGAAGCAATCCGCGCGCGGCTGACCGAGCTCTGGGACTATGAGCAGTACGGATACGGCTGGCTCGACGAAAAGGCACGCGTACCGCTCAAGCGTGGCGGTCGCTACTTCTACGTCGAGAAGAGCGGCAAGCAGAATCAGGGTGTCCTTTACTGGGCGCCGACGGCGGATGCAACACCGCATCCGCTGGTCGATCCCAACACACTTTCCAATGATGCGACGGCATCGCTCGCCGATTACTCGATCAGCCCCGATGGACGCTACGTCGCCTACGCGGTCTCCGTTGGCGGCAGCGACTGGGATACCTGGCATGTGCGAGAGGTCGATACGGGTCGCGACCTGCCGGACCTGATCCGCGACACCAAGTTCACGGGCGTGTCCTGGATGCCGGACGCGAGTGCTTTCTACTACTCGCGCTATCCGAAGGGCGCTGATGGCAAGGGCGACGATCAGCAGCAGGTCAGCGTCTACCGGCATCGGCTCGGCACGGCCCAGGAGGCCGATGAAACCGTCTACGCAACGCCGGATAACGCGCGCCACAATCCTTATGGACTGGTGTCGGAGGACGGGCGCTGGCTCGTGCTAGTCATCTTGTACGGCTTCGATTCGAATGCGATTCACCTGCGCGATCTTTCAAAGCCCGATGCGCCGGTCATGCGGATCCTGGACAAGTGGGACGGGATCTACGATTTTCTGGGCGCGACCGGCAACCGGCTCTACTTCAAGACGACCCAGGGGGCGCCGCGCGGTCGCGTGATCGCGATCGATCCTGCGAAGCCCGAGCCTGTCGAAATCGTGCCGCAAGCGGCTGCGAGGCTTTATCAGGCGAGCCTTGCCGGCGGTCACGTGATCACCAACTACCTCGAGGATGCGCGCTCGCGCCTGCGCGTCTATCGCATGGATGGCAGCCTGCGCGGCGAGATCCGCTTGCCGGGCCTCGGCACGGTGACCGGCTTCCCGGATTCACCGAAGGAAAACGAGACCTTCTTTGCGTACACGGATTACCTGACGCCGCTCGCGCTCTATCGCTACGACGTGGCGCAGGACCAAGTCCAGCCGTTCAGGCGGCCAAAGGTGCCATTCGATGCGAGCCCTTACCTGACCGAGCAGGTTTTCTACACGAGCAAGGACGGCACCCGCATCCCGATGTTCATCACGAGGCGGCGTGACACGGTGATGAATGGCGGCAATCCGACGCTGCTATACGGGTATGGCGGCTTCGACGTTTCACTGACACCGGTCTACAGTCCGGTCTATGCGGCCTGGCTCGAACGTGGCGGCATCTATGCGGTCGCCAACCTGCGTGGCGGCGGCGAGTACGGCGCGGAATGGCACGAAGCCGGCACCAAGACCCGCAAGCAGAATGTGTTCGACGATTTCGTCTCCGCCGCGGAATGGCTGATCGCCAGTCGCTACACCTCGTCTGCGCGGCTCGCAATTCATGGGCGCAGCAATGGCGGCCTGCTGGTCGGCGCGGTGATGGCGCAGCGGCCGGAACTGTTCGGCGCGGCATTGCCGGGTGTCGGCGTGATGGACATGCTGCGCTATCACACGGCGAGCGCGAATGCCTACGCCTGGTCGAGCGACTTCGGTACGGTCGAGGATCCGGACCAGTTCCGCGCCTTGCTGACTTATTCGCCGGTGCAGAACCTCAGGCAGGGCCGCTGCTATCCGCCGACGCTCGTGACGACCGCGGATCACGACGACCGGGTCGTACCCTGGCACAGCTTCAAGTTCACGGCGGCACTTCAATACGCCCAACATGACTGCCCAAACCCAGTGCTCGTTCGCATCGAAACGCGCGCGGGTCATGGAGCAGGCAAGCCTACTTGGATGCAAATCGAGGACTGGGCGAACCAGTGGGCTTTCCTCGCGAAGCACCTCGGGATGCAAGGCGGCAGCTAGGAAAACGGGGCAGACAAAAGGGGACGCCCCTTTTTCCCGCCGGAACTTTATGCGGGAAAAAAGGGCGTCCCCTTTTTTTGTCTGCCCTTTGAACTAGTGCTTCAGCGATTCCGCATCACTGTCTGCGTCGGGGATCTCCACCGATTCGCCGGGAATGGCGTGGCGTTCTTCGAGCCACGCGCCCAGGTCGATGAGCTTGCAGCGTTCGCTGCAGAACGGGCGCCAGGGATTGCCGTCCCATTCGCACTGGCGCTTGCATTGCGGGCAATTAACCTGGGTCGCCATCGCGATCAGTAGCAGGTCGTCAGCGTGAAGCGCACGTCCTCGGTCGCCTGGACGGGCCGGCTGTGCACGCTGTTCCAGCGCAGGAAACGCAGGCTGCAGCGATGGTGGCTGCCGCTGACTTCCGGGTAAAGCCTCGAGCCGCCCGGCACTGTGAGACGCACGAGCTGCACCGGCCGGTCGCGCTCAAACACGATCTGGTAGACGCCACCCGGCGCCAGCTCGTCGCGTGGCACGGCGTTCTCGCGCGTAATCCACAGGAGTTCCGAAACCGATTCGCACAGCGGGCGGATCGTGACCAGCCAGTCCGCGAGATCGCTCTCGCGCAGGTCCGGCTCGAGATTGAGCCAGTGATAATAATCGGGCAGGTCGAATTCGCAGGTTCCACCCGGGATTGCACTGCGATGCTTGATCGCATTCAGGAATTCGGACTCGCGCAGCCGCTGCATGAAGTTCGCGCCCGCGGCATTCAGTTCCTCGCGCCGCCGCACGAGTGCGGCGAGTATCGAGCGCAGGCGCGCGCCGTCCACTCCGGGGCGATTCTGATAATCGCGCATCGCCGACATCTGCCGTTCGAGTTCCTTCAGCACGTCACCGCGCGCATCGCCGCGCGACGTTATCGCGAGAATCTCGAGCAGGCCCGCGACTGCGGAACGGCTCGACCACGGATTCGGGACACCGGCATGGTAGGAAAGCTGCTGCCACAGGAATTCGAGCCGCATGAATGCGCGCATCCGCTCGTTGAGCGGCTGCTCGTAGGTGATCGGTTCCGGATTGACGCGGGATTCCGGGACTGGCTCGAACATGGCCCTATTCTGCGGCACGTCTTCCGGCCCCGTAAACAACACATCCTGTGAACTGCGGCTCAGCACCATGTCAATTCCTCATTTTTTTGCGGCCAGGCGGCGGTACTTGCGGTCAAGTCCGGCCACCAGTTCGACGAGTTTCGCCGGATTTCCGTCATTTGCGATGACGTCATCGGCGGCATGCAGGCGCTCGGCGCGCGTGGCCTGCGCGGCGAGCGCGAGAGCCGCATTTCCCCGGGTTTCGCCATCACGGCTCATCAGGCGCTCGATCTGCATTTCCTCCGGGCAGTCCACGAGCAGCACCCGGTCCACCAGCTCCCGCCGGCCGCCTTCGACCAGGAGCGGGATTACCAGGACCTGATAGGGTCCGGGCGCGGCCTGCGCCTGGCGGATCAACTCCGAAATGATGGCCGGGTGCAGGATTCCCTCGACCGCGCGACGAGTCGCCGCGTCCTTGAAGATCCGCTCCCGCAGTTGATGACGATCGAGATTGCCGTCCGGGTCGAGGATCCCGCGTCCGAGTTCCCTGGTGAGCGCCGCGAGCGCGGGTGCGCCTGGTATGACGACATCCCGGGCAATCCGGTCCGTGTCGATGACTGTGGCGCCGAACCCTGCAAAGAGATCCGCGACGGTGGTCTTGCCGCTTGCGATCCCTCCGGTGAGCCCGATGCGAAGCACCCGGACCCCCTCAGTGCAGGCCCGCGATGCCCAGGTAGCGCCCGACGATGAGCGGACCCCAGAGCATTGCGATCCAGCCCGCGCCTGCGAGATAGGGGCCGAAGGAGATCGGCACGTCGCGTCCGTGGCGCCTGGTCACGATCAGCGTGATACCGACCGCAGCGCCGACCATGGCCGACAGCAGCAGGACGAGCGGCAGCATCTGCCAGCCGAGCCAGGCGCCGATCGCTGCGAACAACTTGAAGTCGCCGTAGCCCATGCCTTCCTTGCCGGTGACGAGCCGGAATGCATGGAACACGATCCAAAGAACCAGGTATCCGGCGGCGGCGCCGATCAGCGCATCTCGTGGAGACGTAAAGCCTGCTGTTGGCCACAGACTCGCGAGCAGACCAATCCACAGCAGCGGCAGTGTCAGCAGGTCGGGCAGCAGTTGCCGATCGAGGTCGATTCCTGTCATCGCGATCAGGTACCAGCTGAAGACCAGTGCGAGCGCGGCCTGGCAACCGAAGCCGAAGTGCCAGGCGACCACGCCGCTCACGATGGCGGTCGCAAGCTCGACCAGCGGATAGCGCAGCGGAATTTTCACGCCGCAGGACGCGCAACATCCGCGCAAGGCCAGATAGCTCAGCACCGGGATGTTGTGGATTGCGCGGATCTGCGCGGCACAGGACGGGCAGCGCGAGCGTGGCCTCGAAAGGCTGATCGGTTCGCCTTCGGCCTTCGCAGGGAGACCCGTGATCTCCGCGCATTGCGCGCGCCATTGCCGCTCCAGGATCAGCGGGAGGCGGTAGATCACGACATTCAGGAAGCTGCCGATCGCGAGGCCGAAGAGCGCGGCGATGGCCGCGAATACGGCCGGGTTCGCCGCCAGCATGGCCCAGGGCTCGGGTGTTTCGATCAGACCACGGCGCCCAGCTTGAAGATCGGCAGGTACATCGCTATGACGAGTCCACCGACCAGCACGCCGAGGATCGCCATGATCAGCGGTTCGAGCAAGCTCGAAAGGGCGTCGACCGCGGTGTCCACTTCCAGTTCGTAGAAGTCTGCGACCTTGGAGGCCATCTCGTCGAGCGAACCCGACTCCTCGCCGACCGCGATCATCTGCACGACCATGTTCGGGAAGAGCCCTGTATTCTCCATCGCCCGTTGCAGGCGCTGGCCGGTGGCGACCTCGTCGCGCATGCGCATGACGGCCTGTTCATAGATGATGTTGCCGGTCGCGCCGGCGACCGATTCCATGGCCTCGACCAGCGGCACGCCGGCCGAGAACATCGTGGCAAGCGTTCGTGCATAGCGCGCAATCGCCGCCTTGACAAGGATCGGCCCGACGATCGGCAGCTTCAGCATCATGCGGTCCAGCACATGCTGCAATGCCCGCGAGCGCTTCTTGAAGTACAGGAAAGTGACTACGCCGCCGGCGAAAACCATGCCCATCCACCAGCCTTGGTGCTGTACGAATCGCGACATCTCGATGACCACGCGCGTGAATGCGGGCAGGTCCGCGCCGAAGCCCTTGAACAGCGCCTCGAACTGCGGGATCACGAACAGCAGCAGGATCAGCGTCACGATCACGGCGACTGCGAGCACCGCGGCCGGGTAGAACAGCGCCTTCTTGATCTTCTTCTTGAGGGCCTCGGTCTTTTCCTTGTAGGTCGCGACCTTGTCCAGCAGGGATTCGAGCGCGCCCGCCTGCTCGCCGGCTTCCACCAGATTGACGTACAGGTCGTCGAAATATAGCGGGTGCTTGGCAAGAGACTCGTGCAGCGAGCTTCCGCCCTCGATATTGAGCTTGATGTCGAGGATCAGCTTCTGCATCGACGGCTTTTCATGGCCGACGCCGACGATCTCGAAGGCCTGCACCAGCGGGATACCCGCCGCGAGCATGGTCGCGAGCTGGCGGCTGAACATCGCAATGTCCAGCGCACTGACTCTGCCGCCGCTGCGGAACAGGTTCGTCTGCTTCTTGATCTTGACCGGAACGATGCTCTGGCGGCGAAGATCCGCGCGGACCTCGTTCTCGTTCTTGGCCAGCAAGCGGCCCCGGACCTTGTTGCCCTTGCGGTCCTTACCCTCCCAGGAATAGGGGGTGTCTTTGACTGCGGTACCCTGAGCCTTGGATGGTAACGCCCCGTCCGTTCATTCAACTGTGACGCGGTTGACTTCTTCGAGGCTGGTCAGCCCGTCCATGACCTTTTTGAGACCCGCAGTACGCAGGTCCCAGACCCCGTCCTTGCGGGCCTGGTCGCGGATATGGGGGGCGCTGCCGCCCTCCAGGATAATCCGGCCGATGGCCTCGGTGACCGGCAGCACCTCGTAAATGCCGACCCGGCCCTTGTAGCCGTCCGTGCACTGGCTGCAGCCGACCGCCTTGTGGACCTTGAAGTCCCCGCGCCTGACCAGGTCCTCGCTGAAGCCTTCCTTCAGCAGGGCCTCGGCCGGGAGGGTCAGCGGCGCCTTGCAATTCGGGCACAGCCGCCGCGCCAGGCGTTGCGCAATGATCAGGCTGACCGAGGTCGCGATCGCATAGGGCTTGACCCCCATGTCCACCATGCGGGTCAGGGTCTGCGGCGCATCATTCGTGTGCAGCGTGGAGAGCACAAGGTGGCCTGTCTGCGCCGCCTTGATCGCGATCTCGGCGGTCTCGAGGTCGCGGACCTCGCCGACCATGATGACGTCGGGGTCCTGGCGCAGGAAGGCGCGCAGCGCCGAGGCGAAGGTCAGGCCCACCTTTGGATTGACGTTCACCTGGTTGACGCCGGGCAGCACGATTTCCGCGGGGTCCTCGGCGGTCGAGATATTGGTGTCCTCGACATTCAGGATCGCGAGACCGGTGTAAAGCGAAACCGTCTTGCCGCTGCCGGTCGGGCCGGTCACCAGGATCATGCCCTGTGGGCGACTGAGCGTCTTGAGGTAGAGCTCCTTCTGGAAGGGTTCGTAGCCCAGCGCGTCGATGCCCATCATTGCGGTGCTGGCGTCCAGGATGCGCAGCACGATTTTTTCGCCGAACAGCGTCGGACAGCTGCTGACGCGGAAGTCGATCGAGCGGTTCTTGGAAAGCCGCATCTTGATGCGGCCGTCCTGCGGTACACGTCGCTCCGCGATGTCGAGGCGCGACATCACTTTCAGGCGGGCCGCAAGCTTGGTCGCGAGCTGCACTGGGGGCTGTGCAACCTCGCGCAGCACGCCGTCCACGCGCAGCCGGATGCGGTAGTACTTCTCGTACGGCTCGAAATGGATGTCGGATGCATTCTTGCGGATCGCATCCAGCATGATCTTGTTGACGAAGCGGACGATCGGCGCGTCTTCGATGTCGTCGCGGCCGGTCTCGGCATCCGTGTCGTCGGCTCCCGAGACATCGAGATTCTCGAGATCGAAGTCGTCCTCGCCGAGCGAAGGCATCGAGGTGTCGACCTGCTCGATCGCTTTTTGCACCGCGCGCTGCAGCTTGTCGTCTTCGACAATGACGGCTTCGATCGCAAGCCCGGTCTGGAACTTGATCTCGTCGACCGCGTGCAGGTTGGTGGGATCGGAGACCGCGACGTGCAGGCGCTTGCCGCGCTTGACGAGCGGCAGGATGCGGTGCTTGGCCATCAGCTTGTCGTTGACCAGCCGTACGATGTCGAGATCGATGTTGACCGCGTCGAGATCGAGGAGCGGCACGCCGAATTCCTGCGCGGCGGCGATCGCGATGTCGCGTGCTGCCGCGAGATCGTGGGACACGAGCCAGCTGACCAGGTGGGTCTTGCGCTCGCGGGCGCTCGCGATGGCGTCGAGCATCGCGGCCTCATCGATCAGGCCGTCCAGGACGAGGCGCTGCGGAAGGCCGCTGAGCACCGCCCGGACTGAACCTGCCATCGCGGTCGCGTTGTCATTCATCCGATCAGACCATCCCTGACTATGGCTGTCCCGAGCCATGAATAATGACCCCGACAGGGGGTTGGCGGCAATTGTTAAATTGCCGCCGATGCTCCCATAACCGGGGAATTCGGCGGGTGACGGGGGTCACATTCGAGAAGTTACCCGGTCACCGGATGGCCGGCCCGAATGGAAAAAGCGAGGCCCCCGCGTCCGGCTGGACGCGGGGGCCTCTTCAGCGAATCAACAAGGTCTACCGCTTAGGCACGGCAAACAGAAGGCACGTACTTCGCCAGCACCGTCGTATTGGTGTCGGAGGGATCCGACGAAGTGCCGGCAGAATCCACATCGACCGCCCCGCCTGGGTCCGCGGCCGCTGCACCGCAACGCCAGACCAGGTCGTCATTGAGGCTGAGGTACGGCTGTATTGCGAGGGTCATACCGTCGATCTTGGCGTTGGCCACGAACGGCGTCGTGCCCGAGTACGTGATGAGGATCGTGCCGGCGCCGACGAAATCCACAGACGAAACGTACTTGCCAGTCGGCGGGACTGGGTTGCCGGCCCCATCGTCCATGCCTAGCTCCACGAGCGTGGTGGGCCATACGCCGGTATTCGCGACGCGCTCGGCGATGGCGGCCTTCATGGCGCCGGCCAACGTCAAGCCTTCCGTGACCTGTGAGCGGATGGTGTAGTCCTGATAAGCCGGGATCGCGATCGCGGCCAGGATGCCGATAATGGCCACCACGATCATCAATTCGATGAGCGTGAAGCCCTTCTGGATAGTCTTCATTTCAGTCGTCTCCTAATGTGAACCGAGGGCGGCGCAAATGCGCCGATGCACTGGGAATAAAGCAAGGATCGTGCCAAGCTGAATTTTATTAACTAACTAATTGAAATAACTAGAGTTTCTGACCAAGAACGGGCCGTCTGTCGGGGATTTAAGACGCCGGGGCTGACGTGAAATGTCAGTAACTGACATGCCGGGTCAATCCGGGTCCGTTCACTCGATGCCGAGCTTCTTGATCCGGTAGCGCAGCGCCCGGAAGCTGATGCCGAGCGCACGCGCGGCGGCGGTCTTGTTGTAGCGGGCTTCTTCGAGCGCGCGGACGATGGATGTGCGCTCGATGTCCTCGAGCCGGCCCGGCAGAGTGTTCGGAAGCGCGCTCTGACCCGCTACTTCACCCTGGCCCGGCGATTCCCTGAGCTCAATGTCGCTCGCCCGGATTGCACCGACTTCGCAGAGCGTAAGGGCACGCTCGATCACATTCTCGAGTTCACGCACATTGCCCGGGTAGTCGTGTGCGAGCAGCATTTCCACGGCTTCGCCGGACAGTACCGGCGGCGTGATGCCCATGCGCGCGGCAAATCGCTCGGTGATCACATTGACGAGTTCCGGTACGTCGGACATCCGCTCGCGCAAGCTAGGCACCCGCAGCTCGATCACATTGATGCGGTAATAAAGATCCTCGCGGAAGCGGCCCGCGGCGACCAGCTCGCCAAGATCCCGGTGGGTGGCGGACAGAATCCGCACATCCACCGGTTGCTCGCGCTGATCGCCGAGCGGACGCGCGGTCTTTTCCTGGATCAGGCGCAGCAACTTCACCTGCATCGCGAATGGCAGGTCGGCCACCTCGTCAAGAAACAGTGTGCCGCCCTCAGCGGCCTGCACCAGGCCCAGCTTGTCAGCGACGGCGCCCGTGAAACTGCCGCGCCGGTGGCCGAACAACTCGCTTTCCATCAGTTCGGAGGGAATCGCGCCACAGCTGACTGGCACGAATGGCGCGTCCTTGCGAGGGCCGCTTTCATGAATGAGCCGCGCGACCAGCTCCTTGCCGGTTCCGGATTCGCCGGTGATGTGCACGGGCGCCTGGCTGCGTGCAACGCGGCCGATCATGGCCCGCAACTTCTGCATCGGCTCGGAATCGCCGAGCAGGCGCCGGCCGCCATCGGTTGCACGCCGGCCGTCGGAAAGCTTCAGCGCCTGGTTGACCAGCTTCCGAAGGTCCGAAATGTCGAGCGGCTTGCTGACAAAGTCGAAGGCGCCGAGTTTCAGCGCGCGCACGACCGCCTCGACGTGGCCATGGGCGGTGATCACGGCGACCGGCAGTTCCGGCGCATTCGCCTGGATCCATTCCAGCAACTCGATGCCATCGCCGTCCGGCAGGCGCAGGTCGGTCAGGCACAGCGCGTAGTCCTGGCGT
Source organism: Steroidobacteraceae bacterium (assembly GCA_016844605.1). GTDB lineage: Bacteria > Pseudomonadota > Gammaproteobacteria > Steroidobacterales > Steroidobacteraceae > SCUD01. The sequence goes on along the minus strand of JAENJD010000008.1, from coordinate 32,490 downwards.
CCCTGCAGCTCGCGCCGCGCGGCGGCCAGGTTGTGCACGGCATTCGACTCGACATTCATGCGCGCGAGCGTCAGCGACAGGAGTTCGCACAGATCCGGCTCATCGTCGACGATCAGCGCCCTGGGATTCGCCATGGGTCAGGACTGTTCCCAGCGTTGCGGGTCCGCGAAAACGATGCGGAAGATGCTGCCGCCGCCCGGACGCGGCTCGAATACCAGCAGCGCACCGTTGCATTGCGCGAGTTCGCGCGCGATGAACAGGCCAAGACCCGTCCCGCTCGCCCGCGACGTGAAGAAAGGCTCGAATATCCGGTCGGTCAGCGAGGCCTCGATGCCTGGACCGCGATCCAGGACTTCGAGGAATGGACGGTGACTGCCCGCGAGCCGGCCGACACGCAATTCGACGCGGCCACTCTCGCCCTGCACGGCGTAGCGGAAGGCGTTCTCGCACAGATTCCAGAGTATCTGCCGCAGGTGCGACGGGTCGACGCGGACCTCGAGGTCCGGTTCCGGCATTTCAAACAGCAGCTGATCGGCTTTGTGGCCGCCCGTGACGACGAATTCCTGGGCGAAGTCGGCCAGCCACTCGCCGAGCGGCATGCGTTCGGGGCGCGTGGTTTCGCGGCGCGCAAGCTGTTGCACATTGCCGATGATCGTGCTCACGCGCTCGGCATTGGCCTTGATGATCTCGGTCATGCGCCTGCCCGACTCGGAAAGTTTCGGATCCTCGGCCAGCAGCTGTCCCGCATGGCTGATCGCCCCGACCGGGTTCCTGATCTCGTGCGCGATGCTCGCGGAGAGCCGTCCGAGCGCCGCGAGCCGTGACTGCTGGATGCGGTCGTCGAGCGCCGTCAGGTCCTCGAGGAACACCAGCACCGGCGGTGGACGTCCCTGGCCCAGCGGCGCGAAATGCGGCCGCACTTCCCTGAGTCCGTCCACGGCCAGCAGATTACCGCTTGTTGTATCGACGTCCGGTGAACCCTGACGCCACATCGTCAGCAGGAAGAGGAGTCGAGGCGATGCCTCACCGAGGAGTGCATTCGCACTCGCCTCGCTGCCCAGGATCTGGCGCGCCGATTCGTTGATCAACCGGATGCGATCCTGCTCGTCAACGACCACCAGACTCTCGCGCAGACGCTCGACGATGTACTGCGAGAGTTCCGCGAGGTTGGCGAGGTCAATGTCACGCTGCCGGACCAGTGCTTCGCTCTCGCGCAACCGCCGGGCGAGCGGGGCGGCCGCGAGTGCCGCGATGAATATCACTGCGCCCAGCATGCCGGCCTGGGTCAGCTCCGATGGGTCGGTGATGCCGGCAATCGACAAGGCGAGCTGCTGGCCGAGGACAAAGAGCGCGGCGGCAGCCGCGACCATCGTCGCCGTCCGGTTCGGCAGCAGGATGCTGACGGCCGCGACCGGCATGATCAGCAGCAAACCGACGCCGCTCGCGGCGCCCGAACTCGTGAACAGCAGAATCGTCACGGCGACGACATCGAATGCGATGTGGATGAAGGCCTGGGCCTGCAGGCTCGGCCAGCGCGTTTTCAGGAGCCCGATGCAGATCACGCCGGTCGCGAACCACGCGGCGAGCGTATAGAAGTAGACGGAGGAAAACTCGGGGCCCTGGGAATGCGGCCGCGAAGCCAGCGCGAGCAGCGCCAACAGCGCCGACGGGACCGAGAGCCGGTAGAGATTCAGCAATCCCAGCACGCGCCAGGCGAGCTCTGGATCGCCGCTCGTGCGTTCGATATCCGCCGGACGATTCACGGCGGCACTCTAGCATGCGATACAGCGGGGATTCCCGCGGTCGAGCGCGATTGCGACGCGGTTCAAGGCTCCCGTTACAATGCGCGCATGAACCTGCACGAGTACCAGGCGAAGCGTCTGTTTCTGGACCATGCAATCCCCGTACCCCCGGGCATGGTCGCCACAAATGTGACGGAAGCCGTCACAGCAGCCCATGAACTCGCGGGTCCGATCTGGGTGGTCAAGGCACAGGTCCACGCCGGCGGGCGCGGCAAGGCCGGCGGCGTCAGGCTCTGCCGCTCCGCGGAGGAAGTCGGCCGGGCCGCTGAGGCGATGCTGGGTCAGCGCCTCGTCACCAAGCAGACTGGCGCGCTTGGCCTGCCGGTAAACCAGGTCTATATCGAGTCCGGAAGCGCTATCGAGCGCGAGCTATATCTCAGCCTGCTGCTGAATCGCGACCGCGGCCGCATCGCATTCGTCGCATCCGCTGCGGGCGGCATGGACATCGAGGAAGTCGCCGCGCACCAGCCGGAAAAGATCCTGCGCGTGGATATCGATCCTGCGGCGGGATTGCAGAGCTATCAGTGTCGCCACATTGCGTTCGGTCTGGGCCTGGCGGGAAATCAGGTCGCGCAATTCGAAGGCATCGCGCGCTCTCTCTACGACCTCTATCTCGAATGCGACCTGGGTCTGGTCGAGATCAACCCGCTGATTGTGACAAAGGACGGCGGGCTGGTTGCACTCGATGCCAAGATCAATGTCGAAGCGAATGCGCTATTCCGGCAGCCCGCACTCGTGCAACTGCGCGATCCCTCCCAGGAAGACCCGATGGAGCGCGCTGCATCCGTGCACGACCTCAACTACGTCTCGCTGGAAGGCGATATCGCCTGCATGGTGAATGGCGCCGGCCTCGCGATGGCGACCATGGACCTGATCAAGCTGCACGGCGGCGCACCCGCTAATTTCCTGGACGTCGGTGGCACCGCGAACGCCGAGCGCGTGACGGAGGCATTCCGCCTGATCCTGTCGAACAAGCGCGCGCGCGCGGTGCTCGTCAACATCTTCGGCGGCATCGTGCGTTGCGACGTGATTGCCGAAGGCATCATCCAGGCGGTCAAGCAGGCTGGTGTCACCGTGCCGGTGATCGCCCGCCTCGAAGGAACGAATGCCGACCGCGCGCGCAAGATTCTGAAGGCGAGCGGGCTCGCGATCACGCCGGCGAAAGACCTTGCCGATGCAGCGACTAAGGCCGTGCGCCTCGCCGGTCGCGGGGCGCGCCGATGAGCATCCTGGTCGACCGCAAGAGCCGGGTGCTTTGTCAGGGATTCACGGGCAGGCAGGGAACATTCCATTCCGAGCAGGCGATCGCCTATGGCACGAACCTGGTCGGCGGGGTCACGCCGGGTCGTGGCGGCGCGAGCCATCTCGATCGCCCGGTATTCAACACGGTGCGGGACGCGGTTACAGCGACCGGCGCCGACGTCAGCGTGATCTACGTGCCGGCCCCATTCGCTGCCGATGCGATCCTCGAGGCCGCCGACGCGGGCATCCGCCTGATCGTCTGCATCACCGAAGGAATACCGGTCAACGACATGGTCAAGGTGAAGGCTGCGCTTGCCGGTTACCGCTGCCGGCTAGTCGGGCCGAATTGCCCGGGTGTGATCACGCCGGGCGAATGCAAGGTCGGGATCATGCCGGGTTTCATTCACAAGCCGGGGCGCGTCGGCATCGTTTCGCGCTCCGGCACGCTGACCTACGAGGCCGTGTTCCAGACCACGAATCTCGGGCTGGGGCAGAGCAGCTGCGTCGGCATCGGCGGTGACCCGGTGCGCGGCATGAATTTCGTGGATGTCCTCGCGCTCTTTGAGAAGGATGAGCGCACCGAGGGCATCGTGATGGTCGGCGAGATCGGCGGCGGCGACGAGGAGGCGGCTGCCGAATACATCCGTCGCCATGTCACGAAGCCGGTGGTTGCCTACATCGCGGGCGTCACCGCGCCCCCCGGCAAGCGCATGGGCCATGCGGGCGCGGTCATCGCGGGCGGCAAAGGAACGGCCGCCGACAAGTTCGCCGCGCTCGAGGCAGCCGGGGTGCGCACCGTGCATTCGCCCGCCGAGCTCGGCAGCGCGATGAAGTCGGCGCTCATGGCCAGACGCCGCCGCGGCAAGAAGAAGCGCTGACGGTATCGCCTGTATGACGGGCACGCTTCGAATTGCGCTTGCGCAGATCAACCCGACCGTCGGTGACGCGCCCGGCAACGCCGATCGCGTGATCGCGCAGATAGCTCCCGCGCGCGCGCTGGGAGCGGGGCTCCTGGTGCTGCCGGAACTCGTGCTGTCCGGCTATCCGCCGGAAGACCTGCTGTTCCATCGTGGATTCCGCCGCCGCGTCGACGCTGCGCTCGAGCGGCTTGCCGCGGCAGCGGACGGCATCGACCTGCTGGTCGGTTACCCCGAATATTCCTCCGGCACCATCTACAACACGGCAGCCTGGCTCCGCGGCGGCGCCGTCATCGCGCGCTATCGCAAGCAGTCGCTGCCGAATTACCGGGTCTTCGACGAGAAGCGTTATTTCACCGCGGGCACCACAGCTGTCGTGGTCGAGATCGCCGGCATCAAGGTGGGGCTCCTGATCTGCGAGGACATCTGGCACGTGGCGCCTGCCGCGGCGCTGCGCGCCGCGGGCGCTGCCCTCTGCATTTCGCTGAATGCCTCGCCATTCCAGCTCGGCAAGCAGTCGGAGCGCGAGGAGGTTATCGCAAAGCGCGCGCGCGAGACCGGCATGCCCTTCATCTACGTCAACCTGGTGGGTGGGCAGGACGAGCTGGTATTCGACGGAAATTCCTTTGCGGTCGACGCGACCGGCCGCCTCGTGCATCGGGCCCCCGCATTCGCGGAATCGCTCAGTTGCGTGGATGCGAGCCAGGCGGGGCGCGACGCGCATCTCGAACCCGAGAGCCTGGCAGAACTGATGGGCGCTGAGGAAAGCGTGTACCAGGCGATCGTCACGGGCGTGCGCGACTATGTGGACAAGCATCATTTCAGCGGCGTCGTGCTGGGACTGTCGGGCGGCGTGGACTCCGCGCTCGTGCTCGCGATCGCCTGCGATGCGCTGGGCGCTGACCGGGTGCACGCCGTCATGCTGCCGTCGCGCTACACCTCGAGCATTTCGGAGAAAGACGCCGCTGCGATGGCGCGCGGGTTCGGCGTGCGCTATTCGGTGATCCCGATCGAGGGGATGTTCCAGGCGACGCTCGCGGCGCTTGAGCGCGAGTTCCGGGGCAGCGCGCCGGATTCTGCCGAGGAGAACATCCAGGCGCGCTGCCGCGGCATCGTACTGATGGGCATCTCGAACAAGACCGGGCGCATGCTCCTGACCACCGGCAACAAGAGCGAGATGGCGGTCGGATACGCGACGCTTTACGGCGACATGGCTGGCGGCTATGCGCCGATCAAGGACTGCAGCAAGACCCTGGTATATCGGCTCGTGCGCTGGCGCAATGCTCGGATACGTTGCCGCCTTACAGCGTGCTCGACCCGATCCTGGCGGCCTTCGTCGAGGACAATCGCTCGGTGGACGAGATCGTTGCGCAGGGCTTTGAACGCGCAACCGTCGTGCGCGTGCTTGACATGGTCAAGCGCAATGAATACAAGCGTCGCCAGGCGCCGCCGGGAGTGCGCGTGAGTGGCCGCGCCTTCGGCCGCGACTGGCGTTACCCGATCACTTCCGGCTACCGGCCCGGCGAATCCTGACGACTGACGGCGACGCTACCCGGCGCCCGCGGGATCCGCTCACCAGGTTCGGCGCGCCCGGGATCCGGCCGGGCCCCTCGCTCGCAAACTCCGCCGGAACTTACGAGTTTGCTCGCGAGGGCCCGGCCACCTCGGGCGCGCCGAGTAGCGCCACAACCGGCGCCCGCGAGGTGACCGGGTGTCCCCGAGCGCAGCATAAAGTTCTGGCGGAGCGAGGGGACACCCGGTCGGATCCCGCGGGCGCCGATCGCCGCCTACCAGAGAGGCCACCAATCGCGCTTGTTGTTGCGCTCCGGATCCGCATTGGGGTAGTTGAGTGCGTAGACCGCCCGCGATTCCTGGGCGATGTCCGTGAGCCCCATGCCGTCGTAGGCCGAGATCATGATGTCGAGGGCATCGCGCGTGGCCGGCGCGCCGTCGTAGTTCTCGATGCAATAACGCGCGCGGGAGAGTGCCGCGACATAGGCCAGGCGGCGCAGATAGTGGTCGGCGACGTGCACCTCGTACTCTGCAAGGCGATTGCGCAGGTGGATCATGCGCTGGCGCGCATCTTGCACGTACTCGCTGTCCGGGTGGCGCTCGATCAGTGACTGAAATGCCTGGAAAGAACCGCGCACATCCTGCGGCGGGCGTTCGGTCAGGTCGGTGTTGAACCAGCGCTCGAGGAAGTTCGGCGCGCGCTCGAAGTACACCAGGCCCTTGATATACATGACGTAGTCCACGCGCGGGTGGGTCGGGTTCTCGCGGATGAACTGGTCCGCGGCGTCGATCGCCGATTCCGTTTCGCGGCTCTTGTAATAGGCATAGATGATGTCGAGCTTGGCCTGGCGCGAGTACTCGCTGAACGGGAAGCGGGCCTCGAGCGCCTCGTAATAACGCACCGCCCCGCGATAGTCGCCGGCCAGCATCGACTTGTGGCCGTGTTCGTAGAGCTTTTCGGGCTGGAACTGCTCGGCCGCACGATCGCGGCCCGCGCAGGCTGCAAGAATCAGGGCGCAGCACGCGACCGCCAAGGCGCGCGCCATCGATATCCGTCGAATCAAGGGACTGGACCCCGCGTGTTTGGCCGCCGCAGTATAGCGATTAAAGACCCCCGGCGGCCCCCATGAGTTCCACCCGATACCAGCATGAATTACGGTTGCCGCCTACGGCTGCCGGCCGGCGCCTTGACCAGGCGCTCGCCGACGCCCTGCCGGAGCATTCGCGCTCGCGCCTGAAACGCTGGATCGATGCCGGGCAGGTCCGCGTGGACGGTCGCATCCCGCGGCCTCGCGACGCCGTGACCGGGGGCGAACTGGTGCGCGTGGATGCACCTGTCGAGGACGCCGTGCCGTCACGGCCCCAGGCGATGGCCTTGTCGATTGCCTGGGAGGATGCGAGCGTCATCGTCATCAACAAGCCGGCCGGCCTCGTAGTGCATCCCGGCGCCGGCAATCCCGACGGCACGCTCCAGAACGCATTGCTGGCGCATGACCCCGCGCTCTCAATACTGCCGCGGGCAGGCATCGTGCACCGGCTTGACAAGGATACGTCGGGTCTCCTGATCGTCGCGCGCACGGAGCTTGCACGCGATGTGCTGGTCGAGGCGCTGACGGCGCGCGGCATCCATCGCGAATACCAGGCGGTCTGCATCGGTGTCATGACGGGCGGCGGAACCGTGGATGCGCCTATTGATCGTCACCCCGTGGATCGGCTGCGCATGGCCGTGCGTTCGGACGGGCGCGAGGCCGTGACCCACTACCGCGTCATCGAACGCTTCCGCCGCCACACCTGGGTGCGCGTGATTCTGGAGACGGGCCGCACGCATCAGATTCGCCTGCATCTCGCGCATGCCGGTTTTCCGTTGGTCGGCGATCCCGTCTATGGAAAGAGGCTGGTGATTCCGCGCGGCGCGACCCAGCGGCTCGACTCGACGCTCCGTGCATTCCGGCGCCAGGCGCTGCATGCGGCGAAGCTTGAATTCGTCCATCCGGTGGACGGGCGGCGCATCGCGGTCGAAGCGCCGTTGCCCGCGGATTTTCTGGAGCTCGTCGCGGCGCTCCGCGAAGACACCAAGGTCGAGCGCCGATCGTGAGCGAGCAGCTCGAGTTCCTGGTCCCGGACTGGCCGGCACCGAAATCCGTGCACGCGGTCATGACGACGCGCCGCGGCGGATTCAGCACCGGGCCTTATGCATCGTTCAATCTCGCGAGTCATGTGGGTGACGATGCACGGGCGGTCGCGGAGAACCGGCGGCGCCTGCGCGATGCGCTTTCCCTGCCAGGCGAACCTGAGTGGCTTGACCAGGTGCACGGGCGAAAAGTTGCGAGGCTTTCGCAATCGGTGAAGGAGAGTGCGGACGCCGCGGTCGCGTTCGAGCCGGGGCCGGTCGCCGCAGTGCTGACCGCCGACTGCCTGCCGGTCTTCCTGGCAAGCCGCGGCGGTGATCGTGTCGGAATTGCCCACGCGGGTTGGCGCGGGCTGGTGTTGGGCGTGGTCGAGGCGACGGTTGCTGCGCTTGCGACCGAGCCGAAGGACTTGGTCGCCTGGCTCGGCCCGGCCATTGGTCCCGCGGCATTCGAGGTCGGCGGCGAAGTGCGCCGGATGTTCGTCGCGATGCAGCCAGAATCGGCTGCGGATTTTCAGCCCGGCAAAGGACAGAAATATCTTGCGGACCTGCCGGGGCTCGCGCGACGCCGGCTGGCCGCTTGCGGCGTCACCGCGGTTTACGGCGGGGACCATTGCACGGCGAGCGATCCGCGGCGTTTTTATTCCTACCGCCGCGACGGCCAGACCGGGCGCATGGCCGCATTGATCTGGTTGGCCTGAGGCTGCTCCGGGCGCGCGGCTGGTGTAGGCTGTCGGCCCCGCAAACCGGGGAGGGGATTTGTCCACGCTAGCGCTGATCGTGATCTTCACCGCCGCTTGCGGCGCCCTGTCCGCGCTGGTCGCGGGCGGCTTCCTGCTGCTGCCGGAGGCGCGCCGCAACGCGATCGTTCCGCACCTCGTGAGCTTCGCGACCGGTGCGCTGCTGGGCGCCGCCCTGCTCGCGCTGTTGCCGCATGCGATCGAGGCGTCAGGGCCTGACGGCATTCATGGCATCGGCATCGCGCTCGCGGCGGGCATCATCACTTTCTTCGTGCTTGAGAAGATGGTGCTCTGGCGGCACTGCCATATCGACCCCTGCGAGGCGCATGCGCCGCAGGAGCGTCACCGGGCGCGTGCTTCCGCAACGTTGATCCTGTGGGGCGACGGATTCCACAACATGCTGGACGGCGTGCTGATCGCCGCCGCCTTCCTGACCGACGCGCATCTCGGCATCGTGACCGCGATTGCGGTGTTCACCCACGAGATCCCGCAGGAAGTCGGGGACCTCGCGATCCTGCTGCATGGCGGCATGAGCAGGCGCAGGGCGATGGTCCTGAATATCGCGGTCAGCCTCACATCGGTCGCGGGTGCCGTGCTTGCCTATTACTTGCTGGCAGGCGCAATGCAGGCGCTGCCCTATGCGCTTGCCATCGCAGCCGCGAGCTTCCTGTACGTCGCGGTCGCCGACCTGATTCCCGGCCTGCATCGGCGCGTGGATGCGCGCACCTCGATACAGCAGGTCCTGCTGATCGCGACCGGCATCCTGCTGATCGCTTTTTCGCACGAATTCGCGCATTGAAACGGGTCTTCGCCGGCCTCATCCACAGGGCAGCCTCGAAGACGGAGTGCCTCCATGCGCCCTGATCGCCTGACATCGAAATTCCAGCTGGCACTGGCAGATGCCCAGTCGCTGGCCGTCGGGCGTGACCACCAGTTCATCGAGCCCGTACACCTGATGCTTGCGCTCCTCGACCAGCAAGGCGGCACGGTGCGCCCGCTGCTCGACAAGGCGGGCGTGAATGTGAACCTGCTGCGCTCGCGGCTGCAGCAGCAACTCGACCACATCGCGAGCGTCGAGGGCACGCAGGGCGACGTGCAAGCTTCCAATGACCTGGGCCGCCTGTTGAACGTGACCGACAAGTTCGCGCAGAAGCGCGGCGATCAGTACATCTCGAGCGAGCTCGCCGTGCTCGCCGCGGTCGAGGACCGTGGCACGCTCGGCACGATCCTGAAGGACTGTGGCGCGGTCAAGGGCGCCATCGACAAGGCGATCACGGAGCTGCGCGGCGGAGAGAAGATCGAGGACCCGAATGCCGAGGAGCAGCGCGGCGCGCTCGAAAAATTCACGCTGGACCTGACCGAGCGTGCCGAGGCCGGCAAGCTCGACCCGGTCATCGGCCGTGACGACGAGATCCGCCGCACGATCCAGGTGCTGCAGCGGCGCACCAAGAACAACCCGGTACTGATCGGCGAGCCCGGGGTCGGGAAGACCGCGATCGTCGAGGGCCTCGCGCAACGCATCGTCAATGGCGAGGTGCCCGAGGGCCTGAAGAACAAGCGCATCCTCGCGCTCGACATGGGCGCGCTGATTGCGGGCACGAAATTCCGCGGCGAGTTCGAGGAGCGCCTGAAGGGCGTGCTGAACGATCTCGCGAAGCAGGAAGGACAGGTGATCCTCTTCATCGACGAGCTGCACACCATGGTCGGCGCCGGCAAGGCCGAGGGCTCGATGGATGCCGGCAACATGCTGAAGCCGGCGCTCGCGCGCGGCGAACTGCACTGCGTCGGCGCGACCACGCTCGACGAATACCGCAAGTACGTCGAGAAGGACGCGGCGCTCGAGCGCCGCTTCCAGAAGGTGCTGGTCGGCGAACCCACGGTCGAGGACACGATAGCGATCCTGCGCGGGCTCAAGGAGCGTTACGAGGTCCATCACAAGGTGGACATCACGGACCCCGCGATCGTCGCCGCCGCGACGCTCTCGCACCGCTACATCAGCGACCGCCAGCTGCCGGACAAGGCGATCGACCTCATGGACGAGGCGGCTTCCCGCATCCGCATGGAGATCGATTCAAAGCCAGAAGCGATGGACCGGCTGGAGCGGCGCATCATCCAGCTGAAGATCGAGCGCGAGGCGCTCAAGAAGGAAGACGACGAGGGTTCTCGTAAGCGGCGGGAGCAACTCGAGTCCACGCTGAAGACGCTCGAGCGCGAGTTCGCGGACCTGGAGGAGGTCTGGAAAGCCGAGAAGGCCGCGATGCAGGGCGCCGCGCACATCAAGGAGGAACTCGAGCGCGCGAAGATGGAGCTCGAGGCCGCGCGCCGCGCCGGCGACCTGACGCGCATGGCGGAGTTGCAGCACGGGCGCATTCCCGAACTCGACAAGCGGCTGGTCGCGGCGCACGACGCCGAGACGAAGCAGCCGCAGCTGCTGCGCAACAAGGTGGGCGAAGAGGAGATCGCCGAAGTGGTCTCCAAGTGGACCGGCATTCCGGTCGCCAAGATGCTGGAAGGCGAGCGCGAAAAACTCCTGAAGATGGAGGAGGCGCTTGCCAAGCGCGTCGTCGGCCAGCAAGAGGCAGTGCGTACGGTTGCAGACGCGATCCGCCGCTCGCGCGCTGGCCTCGCGGATCCGAACCGGCCGAATGGTTCCTTCCTGTTCCTCGGACCGACCGGCGTCGGCAAGACCGAGCTCTGCAAGGCGCTCGCCGAATTCCTGTTCGACACCGAGGAGGCCATGGTGCGCATCGACATGTCGGAGTTCATGGAGAAGCACTCCGTGGCGCGGCTGATCGGCGCGCCGCCGGGCTATGTCGGCTACGAGGAGGGCGGCTACCTGACCGAGGCGGTCCGGCGTCGGCCCTATGCCGTGATCCTGCTCGACGAGGTCGAAAAGGCGCACACCGACGTATTCAACGTGCTGCTGCAGGTGCTCGACGACGGCCGGCTGACCGACGGCCAGGGACGCACCGTTGATTTCCGCAACAGCGTCATCATCATGACCTCGAATCTCGGCTCGCAGGTCATCCAGGAACTCGCGGGCGAGGCCAACTACGAGCGCATGAAGGCAGCCGTGCTCGAAATCGTCGGCCAGCATTTCAGGCCCGAGTTCATCAACCGCGTCGACGACATCGTCGTATTTCATCCGCTCGGCCGGGAGCACATCCGCCGGATCGTCGAGATCCAGGCCAGCTATTTGCAGAAGAGACTTGCCGATCGAGACCTCAAGCTCGAACTCGACACGGCGGCACTCGACCTGCTGGGCACGGCGGGATTCGACCCGGTCTATGGCGCCCGGCCATTGAAGCGCGCGATCCAGCACCAGCTCGAGAACCCGCTGGCGCAACGGATCCTGGCGGGCACATTCGGCCCGGGCGACACCATCAAGGTATCGGTGAAGTCCGGCGAGCTGGTTATGCGAAAATAGTAGGGAACCGAGGTTCCCTGATGCCTTTTTATGAATACCAATGCTCGTCCTGCGGGCATCGCCACGAAGAGTTGCAGAAAATCTCCGACGGGAGGCTCCGCAAGTGCCCTACTTGCGGTCGCAACACGCTGAAGCGCCTCGTCTCGGCGCCCTCTTTCCGGCTGAAGGGCGGCGGCTGGTACGAAACCGACTTCAAGGGTGCCAAAGACAACCAGCGTAATCTTGCGGGCGACAAGGAACCGGTCGTCGACAAGCCCAAGGAAGAAAAGACGGCCGCTGCGGCGACGGATTCGACAGCAAAGGCGGGCGACGCTGTGAAGTCGCCTCCGGCAGCGGACAAGCCCAAGCCCACCGGCGACAAGCCGACACAGGCGCGCAAAACCACGACGCGCCGGAAGGCGCGCAAGTAGACTTGCCGGCGCATGCGCACACATTATTGCGGTGAAATCGGCGAATCCCTGATCGGTCGGACTATCGAGGTTGCCGGCTGGGTGCACCGTCGCCGCGATCACGGCGGCGTGATCTTCGTGGACCTGCGCGATCGCTCAGGACTCCTGCAGGTCGTCTTCGATCCCGACAAGGCCGAGGCCTTCGCCCTGGCACAGCACCTGGGCCGCGAATTCGTGATTCAGGTGCTTGGCAAGCTGCGGGCACGGCCGGCGGGCACCGCGAATCCCGGCTTGTTGTCGGGGCAGGTCGAGTTGCTGGCCCAGACGCTCGTCGTGCTGAACCCGTCGGCGACCCCGCCCTTCGCGCTCGACGAGGAGGTCAACGAGGAGTTGCGGCTGAAGCACCGCTATGTCGACCTGCGTCGCGACTTCATGCAGGAACGGCTGCGCCGCCGCCATGCGATCACCCGCGCGATGCGCGAATACCTCGATGGCAACGAATTCGTGGACATCGAGACGCCGATGCTGACGAAGGCGACGCCCGAGGGCGCGCGCGACTACCTGGTGCCCTCGCGCACGCATCCGGGCAAGTTCTTCGCGCTGCCGCAATCGCCGCAGATCTTCAAGCAGCTGCTGATGATCAGCGGCTTCGACCGTTATTACCAGATCGTGCGCTGCTTCCGCGACGAGGACCTGCGGGCCGATCGCCAGCCGGAGTTCACGCAGCTCGACATCGAGACCTCATTCATGTCGCAGGACAAGATCATGGCGCTGATGGAGGGCCTGATCCGCCACATCTTCTCGCGCGTGCTGAAAGTCCAGCTGCCAAATCCCTTCCCGCGCATCGCCTATGCGGATGCCATGCGTCGCTTCGGCTCGGACAAGCCCGACCTGCGTGTGCCGCTCGAACTCGTGGATGTCGCGGACCTGGTCGCTGACTGCGAATTCAAGGTGTTCGCGGGGCCCGCGTCGGATCCGGAGAGCCGCGTCGCTGCGCTCTGCGTGCCGCGCGGCGGCGAACTGACGCGCAAGCAGATCGACGAATACACGGCTTACGTCGCGCGCCACGGCGCGCGCGGCCTGGCCTACATCAAGGTCAATGACGCAGGCAAAGGCCGCGAGGGCCTGCAGTCGCCGATCCTGAAGTTCCTGTCCGATGCGGCGATCGCCGGCATTCTCGAGCGCACGAAGGCGGCGACCGGTGATCTGCTGTTCTTCGGCTCCGACAAGGCCAAGGTCGTCAATGACGCGCTGGGTGCGCTGCGCTTGCAGCTCGGCCGCGACCTGGGCCTGGTCGAGACCGACTGGCATCCGCTGTGGGTCGTGGATTTCCCGATGTTCGAATGGGATGCCGATGCCAGGCGCTGGATGGCCGTGCATCACCCGTTCACTGCCCCGGTCGATCCCGACCCGGCAGTACTCACGGCTGACCCGGGCAACGCGATCGCGCGCGCCTACGACATGGTGCTGAACGGCTCGGAGATCGGCGGCGGCTCGATCCGCATCCACCGCCAGGACTTGCAGAGTGCGGTGTTCCGCCTGCTCGGCATTTCCGCGGAGAAGGCGCAGCAGAAATTCGGGTTCCTGCTGGAGGCGCTCAGCTACGGCGCGCCGCCGCACGGCGGCATCGCCTTCGGTCTCGACCGGCTCGCGATGCTGATGTCGGGCGCCGAGAGCATCCGCGACGTCATCGCTTTCCCGAAAACCCAGTCGGCCTGGTGCCCGCTGACCGACGCGCCATCCGAGGTCGATGACTCGCAACTCGCCGAGTTGCACATCCGCGTCAAGCTGCCGGTGCAGCCGCCCGGCTGAGCGCTGACCACGCGCGCCACGCCTGTCGTCGTCGTGCACGGCCTGTGGATGAACGGGCTGGAGTCCGTTCTATTGCGCAATCGCCTGGCGGAGGCCGGATTCGAGCCCTCCGTATTCCGTTATCCCTCCACGCAGGCGGATATCGGGGAGGCCGCCCTCTCGCTCGCCGCTCATATGCGCGGATTCGGCGATGGGCCCGTGCATCTCGTGGGCCACAGTCTCGGCGGTCTCGTGATCCTCGAGGCATTCGGGGCGCCTGGCGAATTGCCGCAGGGCCGCGTCGTGTTGCTGGGATCTCCAGTACAGGGCTCGCGCGCCGCGCGCGCGGTCGCCGCCTGGTCACTGGGGCCGCATCTGCTGGGGCGTCTCGCGGCTGCTGAACTCACGCGGCGCGAGCCGCGCACCTGGCGTGGGGAGCGCGAACTCGGCATCATCGCCGGGTCGCGATCCGCTGGCATGGGGCGATTGTTTGCGAACCTGCCGGCGCCGAATGACGGAACGGTCAGCGTCGACGAAACGCGGATCGCCGGCGCCAAAGAGCACATTGTCCATGACGTCAGTCACACGGGCATGCTGATGTCCGCTGTCGTCGCGGATTCATTGGTAAAATTCCTGAACTCGGGTTCATTCGGAAGTTGTTGAGATGCAGAGCGCTCTGACGCGTTTCCCGTGGTTTGCGCCGCTCCTGGCGCTCTATCCCTTGCTGTACATCGCGGTCGCGAATCCAGGTCAGACCGAAGCGGGATCGGTTGCGATTGTCGCGGCTGTCGCAGTCGCTTCCGCATTGGCGCTCCTTGGCATCCTGCGTGTCACTCTCTCGACCTGGAACCGTGCGGCCCTCGGCGTCACCTGGCTGAGCCTTCTTTTCTATGCCTACGGGCCCGTCAATGGCTGGTGGCTCGAGAACGTGCTGGCGGGGATCGAACAGGAGGCCGCAAATCCCGGCTGGATGGCGGGCAATCCGCAGCTGCTCCAGTCCGCACTCTGGCTCGTGCTGCTGCTGCCCGGGCTCGCGACGCTGCGCAAGCTCCGCGATCCGGCGGTCAATCGCGTGACGGGCGCCGCCAATCTGATTTCATTCCTGCTGATGGGCTTCCTCGCCATGCAGTGGGGCGTCCACCAGTTTGGCGGCAAGCCAGCGGAATCGGAGCCCGCGCCCGGCGCCGCACCGGCGGCATCCGTGCAGGTACCTGCAAATACACCCGACATCTACTACATCATCCTCGACGGCTACGCGCGCGCGGATACGCTCGCAAAGTATTACGACTACGACAATGGGCCGTTCCTGGATGGCCTGCGTGCGCGTGGATTCCAGGTGAGCCAGGCGAGTCACTCCAATTACTACTGGACATTCCTGTCGCTGGCCTCGTCGCTCAACTTCGAATACATGCAACCGATGCTGGGTGTGGCACAGGATCCGGAGAGCACGGACCGCAATGCCACTTACCAGCTGCTGCGGGACAATCGGGCTGCGGCCTTCCTCCGTGCGCGCGGCTACCGCTTTGCGCAATTGCAGTCCACCTGGGGCGGTACGGGCACGAATCCATTCGCGGACGATTTCATTCCCTGCCACTCGGGCCTGTTCGAAAGCGAGTACCTGCGCGCAATCGCGGATGCGAGCTGGCTGCGTGCGCTGAATGCGCGCGCGAGCATGGATGTCGCGAACTGCCACCTGCACAATCTGGAGACACTGGCGGACCTGGCACGCAGGCCAGGGCCAAAATTTGTTTTCGCGCATTTCGTGCCGCCGCACCACCCCTACCTGTTCGATCGCGAGGGCCACGTGTTGCGGCGCGCGAATCTCTCGGACCAGTTCGAATTCCAGAAAAAGCTCTGGGAGCAGCGCGAGCCCTATCGCGACCAGCTCATCTATATGAATGACAGGATTACCGCGGTCGTCGACCGGCTGCTCGCCGAGTCCGGCCGCCCGCCGATCATCATCCTGCAGTCGGATCATGGTCCAAATCTGCGTACCGGCCTGCCGCTGCCGGAGCAACGGCGAATCCGCATGTCGAATTTCGCGGCGTTCCACCTGCCGGGCGCTCCCACCGGGTTGATGCCGGACGACGAAACGCCGGTGAACCAGTTCCGGCGCATCTTCAATCATTACTTCAGTGCCGGGCTACCCCTGCTGCCGGACCGCTACTTCGCGTCCACCTACCTGCGGCCTTATGAATTCGTCGAGGTGGACACGCAGGGTGTACAGTTGGCGTCGCCCGCGCAGTGAAATGGCAAAATGTGATCGAATCGGCGGGTAGGACACGGCACTAGCTGTTGTCATGGCGGGTGTAAGACAGCGGAGTTACCCCACTTGTTACGCTCGACCCGATTGAAGCTCGCCTCTGCCGTCGTGCTCGCCGTCGCCAGCATCGCGCGCGCGAATGCCTATATCGATCCGGGCACCGGTTCGATGCTGCTGCAGATGTTCGGCGCCGCGGTCGCGGGCGGAATCTTCTACTTCCACGAATTGCGCCGGACAATCATGTCGCTCTTCTCGCGCCGGCCAGTGACCTCCGCTGACGCAGGCGGGGAGCGCCCGACCGACGACCGAATTCGGTGATCGGCACGAATCGCAGCCCACGCTCGTTCCGGGATCCCGACGCATATCTTGTAGAACATGAAGGACGGCTGATACGCGCCGTCCGGCCGCACGCGGCTCCCGCCTTTCGCCGCATGCTGGCCGATCCTGTTGTCCGCCGCTGGATGGACGAAGGCAGACTGGTGCGGACCACGCCTGCTTCGATCGCCGGTATCGACGGCGAATGCTTCGAACACGAGCGCATAGCCTTCGTCAGTCATCCGGCCGAATGGGCGCCGGAGATGCTGGCGGCTGCCGCGGAACTGACCCTCGAGCTTTCACGGGCACTGCTGCCGCAGGGCCTGCAACTGAAGGACGCGACGCCGGCCAATGTGCTGTTTCGCGGCGCGCAGCCGGTCTTCGTGGACCTGCCGTCAATCGTCGCGCGCGAGTCGGGCAGCTGCCTCTGGAACGCGCGCCATCAGTTCGAGACGACTTTCCTGCTGCCGCTGATCGCATCCGTCGAGGCCGGCCTGCCAGTCGCCTCGACCGTCGCCAATCCCGTCGCGGGCCTTCCGCACGAGACCCTCGCGCGCATCCTCGGCGCGCGCCGCTGGCTGAAGCCGCGCCTTTGGCGAAGTGTCGCGCTGCCCGCGGCATTTGCTGCCCGCGCGGCAGCAGGCGCCGGCAACCGCGGAGCGCTGAAGGTCGCAAGCGACAAACAGGCGCGGTTCATCCTCGCTCGCTCGCTTGCAGGTCTCACGCGTGAATTGCAGCGCTGGACCGCGCGGCTCGCCGCGGGCAGTTCGCATTGGCAGGGCTATACGGCAACGCGTCTGCACTATGGTGAAGCAGATCTCGAGGCCAAGCGCGCCTTCGTGACCGAGGCCCTGGATGCCACGCGCCCGCTCGCGGTGCTCGACATCGGCGCCAACACGGGCGAATTCAGCGAGATCGCGGCAAGGCAGGCCGAGGTCGTCTCGATGGACATCGACGAGCGTTCGGTCGCGGCGATTTTCGGGCGGGCGCGCGCGTCAAGGCCGACGATCCTGCCGCTGGTCGGAAATTTTGGCAGGCCGACGCCCGCCACCGGCTGGCGCAATCGCGAGAGCGATTCCTTTCTCGCACGCGCGGCGGATCGCTTCGACCTGGTACTGATGCTCGCCGTCGTCCACCACCTGCGCGTGACCGAGGGCGTGCCAATTGCGGAGCAGTTCGACGCAATCGCGGGAGTGACCCGGCGCCATCTGCTGGTCGAGTTCGTGCCGATCAAAGATCCGATGTTTGCGGCCATCGCGCGCGGCCGCGAGCCACTCTTTGGCGATTGCGAGCGGCCGGCATTCGAGGCGGCGCTCAGCCAGAAGTTCCAGATCGAAAGGAGCCGCGAATTGCCGAATGGACGCGTACTGTTCCTCGCGCGTCGCCGCGAGCGGTGAAAAGCGTCAATCGTCCGGCGGCAGGCCGGCGCGCAAATCATAGAGCGCCTGCAGGGCTTCCCGTGGCGTCAGCCGGTCGGGATCGATGGCCTTCAGCTTGTTGATCACTTCCGCGCTCTGATCCGGTGCGACGAGCGGCAGGCTCGCCTGCGGGGTCGGTGGCGTATCGCGCCGGTGCTGGCGCTCGATCTTCTCGAGATAAGCCTTGGCGCTCGCGATGACTTCGCGAGGAACGCCGGCCTTCTGCGCCACCTGCAGCCCGTAACTGCGGCTCGCGGGTCCGGGCCGAACGGCGTGCAGGAACACGATGTCGTCATGGTGCTCAGTCGCATCGAGATGCACGTTGTCCACCTCGGGCAATTCCGCGGCGATCTCGGTCAGCTCGAAGTAGTGGGTTGCGAACAGCGTGAATGCGCGCAGGCGCCGCGCGATGTGGCTCGCGCAGGCGAATGCGAGCGACAGGCCGTCATAGGTGCTGGTACCACGGCCAATCTCGTCCATCAGCACGAGACTCTGCTCGGTGGCGGCATTCAGGATCACGGCGGCCTCGGTCATCTCGACCATGAATGTCGAGCGCCCACCCGCAAGATCGTCCGAGGCGCCGATGCGCGTGAAGATCCGGTCGAACGGCCCGATCACGGCCCGGTCCGCCGGCACGAAGCTTCCGATCGAGGCGAGCACCAGGATCAGCGCTGCCTGGCGCATGTAAGTGGATTTGCCACCCATATTCGGGCCCGTGATCACGAGCATGCGCCGGCCATCACGCAACTCGAGGTCATTGGGCACGAAGGGTTCTTCGAGAACGCGCTCGACGACCGGGTGGCGGCCGCCCTCAATGCGCAGCCCCGGCTCGTCCGTAAGTTCGGGCTGCACGTAGGACAGGGTTACGGCGCGCTCGGCGAGATTCGCGATCACGTCGACGATTGCAAGCGCCGCGGCCAGGCGCTTGAGACTCGCGAGCGCAAGCGTCAGCTCGTCGAGCAGCGCCTCGAAGAGTTCGCGTTCGCGCGCGGTCGCGCGGTCGCGGGCGCCCAGCATGCGGTCCTCGAACTGCTTGAGTTCCGGCGTCGTGTAGCGCTCGGCATTCTTGATGGTCTGGCGGCGATGGTAATCGGGGGGCGCGCGCCCTGACTGGCTACGCGGCAGTTCGATGTAGTAGCCGTGCACGCGGTTGTAGCCGACCCGCAACTGCGAGATACCCGTGCGACGGCGTTCGTGCGCCTCGAGCTCGAACAGGTGCCGGTCCGTGCCAGTCGCGATGGACCGCTCATCGTCGAGTTCGTTGTCGTAGCCCGCCGCGAACACGCCGCCATCGCGCAACAGTGGTGGTGGCGACTCGACGATCGCGCTGGCGAGGAGCGCATGCAATTCGGGCTGCGCGGCGAGATCCGTGGCAACCCCCGCGAGGAGCGGGGAGGCGAGCCCATTGAGTGTCTCGTGAATTGCCGGCAACTGGGCGAGTGCTGCTCGCAACATGGCGAGATCGCGCGGCCTGGCCGAGCGCAGCGCAATTCTCGAGAGTACGCGCTCGACATCGCCGACCCCACGGAGTTTTTCGTGCAGGGCCGCCGCGCGGCCGGTTCCGATCAGCTCGGAGATGGCCTGGTAGCGGCGCCGCAGTTCCGCGTGATCGCGCAGCGGCCGCTGGATCCAGCGCCGCAACTGCCGCGCGCCCATTGCGGTCGCCGTTTGGTCGACGACGCCAGCGAGGGTGTGCTCGTCGCGGCCGGCGAGGCTGCGATCGAGTTCGAGATTTCGCCGCGTGGCCGGGTCCATCGCGAGCGCCTCGTCGCGCGACTCGCGCACGAGCCCCGTCAGGTGCGGTAAGGCGCCGCGCTGCGTGTCGCGGACATATTGAAGAAGGGCGCCGGCCGCCCCGATCGCAAGCCCCAGGTCTTCCGCGCCAAAACCCGCGAGATCCTGGGTGCCGAATTGCTGATTCAGCGCGCGCCGCGCCGAATCTTGCTCGAAATGCCAGGGCGGCCGCTCGACGATGCGCGCCCGCAGTGCCGAGGCCAGTCGCCCGGCCGTCCCCTCGGCCAACAAGAGCTCGGCGGGCCGCAGCCGCTCGAGTTCCGAGAGCAGGGATTCAGTACCGAAGCCTTCGAGCACGCTGTAGCGGCCCGCGCTGAGATCGAGCCAGGACAGGCCAAAGGTCTCGCCATCAACAGCGATGGCCGCGAGCAGGGTCTCGCGATTCGCGTCGAGCAATGCATCGTCGGTCACCGTGCCTGGTGTCACGATGCGCACGACCTCGCGCTCGACCGGACCCTTGTTCTTTCCGACCTCGCCGACCTGCTCGCAGATCGCGACCGGCTCGCCCAGTTTCACGAGTCTTCCAAGATAGGTGTCGAGCTTGTCCACCGGCACGCCCGCCATCGGAATCGCGGCACCGGCCGATTCGCCGCGCTGGGTCAGCATGATGTCGAGGAGCTTCGAGGCGCGGCGCGCATCCTCATAGAAAAGCTCGTAGAAATCGCCCATCCGGTACAGCAGCAGCACGTCCGGATGCTCTGCCTTGATGCGCAGGTACTGCTGCATCATCGGCGTATGGCTGGCGAGCCCCGCGAACAGGGAGCCGGTGACGGGTGGGCGCTCCGAAGCCTTCATTTGAGGCATTATGACGATCCGGAGGAATGGCGACACATGAGCATCGGCTATCAATTCGACCAGGGTGTAGCAACCCTGACATTCGACCGTCCAGACAAGAAAAATGCGATCACCAGCGGGATGTACGAGGCGATCGTCAGGCATCTCCGGGAGGTTTCAGCGGACAGTGCGGTGCGCGCCGTGTTGTTCACGGGCGCAGGGTCCGCCTTCACGGCAGGCAACGATCTCAAGGACTTCGCCGATCCAAGATTCGCGCGACCGGACTCACCGGTCCTTTCCTTCATGCAGGAACTGGCGACATTCGACAAGCCGGTGGTCGCGGCCGTCAATGGCATGGCGGTCGGCATCGGCGTCACGATGCTGCTGCATTGCGACCTGGTTTACGTCGCCGAGGGCGCCACGTTTTCGATGCCTTTCGTGAAGCTGGGCCTCGTACCTGAGTTCGGATCTACCTTGTTATTGCCGATGATGGCGGGCCGGGTCGGCGCTGCCGAGAAACTGCTGCTGGGCAAGCCCTTCAATGCCGCCGAAGCGCTCTCCATGGGCATCGTGAATGCCGTGCTGGCCCCAGGGGATCTGCTCAATCATGCACAGGCGGCGGCGCGTTCCTTCAACGCCCTGCCGCCGGGCGCCGTGCGCGATACGAAGAAGCTGCTGCGGCAGGCGCAGGCGGTGCTCGTGCAGGAGGCGATCATGCGCGAGCTCAATGTTTTAGGGCCGCGTCTCGCGGGCCCAGAGGCGCGCGAGGCCATCGCCGCCATCCGCGCGAAACGTGACAAATGAGCGCACCCGGCGATACTGCTCTATACCTGCTCGCGACCCGCGTGGGCCGCCACCTGCGCAAGGCCGGCGCGCAGGTCGTGACCGCCGAATCCTGCACCGGCGGTTTCCTCGCCAAATGCCTGACCGACCTGTCCGGGAGTTCCGATTACTTCGACCGCGGCTGGGTAACCTATTCCAATGCCGCGAAGCAGAAGCTCCTGGGCGTGAGTCCTTCCTTGCTCGAACGCCATGGCGCGGTCAGTGAACCGGCGGCGCTCGCGATGGCGCGCGGTGCGCTGAAAGCTGCGGGCGCGACCGTTGCGGTCGCGGTCACCGGCATCGCCGGCCCGACCGGTGCAACCAAGGGTAAGCCCGTCGGTACGGTCTGGATCGCCTGGGCCAGGCGCCACCGCGGCCGCGTGCGGGCCACGGCACAACATCACCGTTTCGCAGGGGATCGCGATGCCGTTCGCCGCCGCACCGTCGCGGCGGCGCTTTCGGGGCTGTTGCGCCCATGAGTACGCCACTGGATCTTCGCGAGCATTCGAGGCGCCTGTTCTTCGCATACTGGCCGGACGCGAAGACGCGCCAATTGCTGATCGAAGCGACTGGAAAGGCCGTCGCCTCCATCGATGGCCAGCCGGTCGCCGCCTCAAAATTCCATGTGACGCTGGCCTTCCTCGGCCGGGTCCCGGGCTCGCGGATACCGGAAATCATCCGGGTCGGCGCGCGGGGCGATTACAAGCCGGCCAAGCTCAAATTCGACCGCCTGGAATACTGGCCCAGGCCCAAGGTCGTCTCGGCGCTCGCGGATGCGATCCCGGAAGCGGGCCAGACTCTGGTCAACACCCTGTGGGAGCGCCTGCTGCCGCTCGGCATCGAACGCGAGGAACGGGCCTGGCGGCCGCATTTCACGCTGGTGCGCCGGGTGCGCCGGCCACCGCCAAAGCTCAGCATTCCGGCCGTCATTTGGTCCTGCGATCGCCTGGCGCTGGTCGAATCCGTGTCCGGCCCGGACGGCCTGCACTACACGCCACTCGCCGAGTGGCCGCTGAGCAAGTCCTGAGAACCAGTTCTGAGCCTGGGTCGCCGGTTGAGCCACCCGGTTCCGTAATCTCTCCCCGAACGGCAATTTTGGGTCCAACGCAGAGTTAATTCTGCGTGCGCCGCAAGCCGGATCTTTGTGAAATAATCATCCACCTCCAGAGGGGCGTCGCGATATGGAAGACAACCGCAAGAAGGCTCTCGCCGCAGCGCTGAGCCAGATCGACAAGCAGTTCGGCAAGGGCTCGGTGATGCTCTTGGGCGAGCACCCGGCCAACAACGACATCGAGGTCGTATCAACCGGATCGCTGGCCCTCGACGTCGCGCTCGGCGTCGGCGGCGTGCCACGCGGCCGCGTGATCGAGATTTACGGGCCGGAAGCGTCCGGCAAGACGACCCTCGCGCTTTCGATCATCGCCCAGACGCAGAAACTGGGCGGCGTTGCCGCATTCGTGGACGCCGAGCACGCGCTCGATCCCGTCTACGCCGGTAAGCTCGGCGTCAACATCAAGGAACTGCTGATTTCGCAGCCGGATACCGGCGAGCAGGCGCTCGAGATCACCGACATGCTGGTGCGTTCCGGGGCCGTGGACATCGTCGTGATCGACTCGGTCGCGGCGCTGACGCCAAAGGCCGAAATCGAGGGCGAAATGGGCGAGATGCAGATCGGGCTGCAGGCCCGGCTGATGTCGCAGGCGCTGCGCAAGCTCACCGGCAATATCAAGCGTTCCAACACCATCGTGCTGTTCATCAACCAGATCCGCATGAAGATCGGCGTGATGTTCGGCAACCCCGAGACCACGACCGGCGGCAATGCGCTCAAGTTCTACGCATCGATGCGGCTCGACATCCGCCGCATCGGCGCATTGAAGAACGGCGAGGAAGTCATCGGCAACCAGACCCGCGTCAAGGTCGTCAAGAACAAGGTCTCGCCGCCATTCCGCGAGGCGGAGTTCGAGATCCTCTACGGCCATGGCATCTCGCGCGAAGGCGAGCTGATCGACATGGGTGCGCTGCACGGCCTGATCGAGAAGTCCGGCTCCTGGTACGCCTACAACGGCGAACGCATCGGCCAGGGCAAGGACAATGCCCGCGCCTACCTGCAGCAGCATCCGGAAGTCGCGACGGCGATCGATACGGCGCTGCGGACCCGGTTGTTGCCGGTGCGCCGCCCGGTGGCGGTTGTGAGTGAGGCGGCGGAAGCCTGATCCGGCCGCCGCGGCGGCACCCGAAGATCAGCAGGCTGCCCGGCTCGCGGCACTCAAGCTGCTGAACCGGCGTGACTACGGCGCCCGAGAACTTGGCGAGCGCCTTGCCGAACGGGGCTTTGCGGCCGCGACCGCACAGACGATCGTCGATCGCCTGGTCCAGGAAAAGCTCCTGGACGACTCCCGATTTGCCGAGCATTTCGTCGCGTATCATGCCAATCGCGGCCAGGGGCCCGTGCGCATTGCGCACAAGCTCCGCGAGGCCGGCGTCGCCGCGGAGCTGATTTCGGCATCGGTTGACGCGGGCTCGGCCGACTGGCGGCGGCGCTGCGCCGAAGTCCGGCGCAAGCGCTTCGGCGCGCGCGAACCCGGAAGCTGGGCCGAACGCGGAAAGCAGGCGCGTTTCCTGACGCAGCGCGGCTTCAGTTCGGACCAGGTGCGCGCGGCGATCGGCAGGGATCTGGACGGGGAATGATGGCGTTGAGACGGAAACTAACGAGCGCGGAGCTGCGCAGCGCCTTCCTGGAATTCTTCCGGGAGCGCGGCCACGCGGTCGTGCCATCGAGCCCGCTCGTGCCCGGCAATGACCCGACGCTTCTCTTCACTAACGCCGGCATGGTGCAGTTCAAGGATGTCTTCCTCGGCAAGGACCAGCGCAGCTACAAGCGCGCCGCGAGCTCGCAGCGTTGCGTACGCGCGGGCGGCAAGCACAACGATCTTGAGAATGTCGGTTACACCGCGCGCCATCACACGTTCTTCGAAATGCTGGGCAATTTCAGCTTCGGCGATTACTTCAAGCGCGAGGCGATCGAATTCGCCTGGGAATTCGTCACCGGGACGCTTGCGATCCCCGCGGAAAAACTCTGGGTCACCGTCTACAAGGACGATCACCAGGCCGCCGACATCTGGCTGAAAAAAATCGGCGTCAATCCGAAGCGCTTCGCGCGCCTGAACGAACAGTCAAATTTCTGGGCGATGGGCGACACCGGCCCCTGCGGGCCCTGCGCCGAAATCTTCTACGACCACGGCAAGGACATCAAAGGCGGTCCGCCGGGCTCGAAGAACGAGGACGGCGACCGCTACGTCGAGATCTGGAATCTCGTGTTCATGCAGTACGAGCGCAGTGCAGACGGAAAGATGACGCCGCTGCCGAAACCCTCGGTGGACACCGGCATGGGCCTCGAACGCACGGCCGCGGTGATGCAGGGCGTGCACTCGAATTACGACATCGACCTGTTCCAGGGCCTGATCGCAGCGGCAGCGGAGGCGACGCACCAGAAGAAAAAAACCAGCCCATCGCTCCGCGTAATCGCCGATCACATCCGCGCCTGTAGTTTCCTGATCGTGGACGGCGTGACCCCCGGCAATGAGGGCCGTGGCTATGTGCTGCGCCGCATCATTCGCCGTGCCATCCGCCACGGCTACAAGCTCGGGCAGGAGAAGCCCTTCTTCCACCAGCTCGTGCCGGCGCTCGCAAAGGAAATGGGCGAGGCTTACCCGGAGCTGCCGAAATCCGCCGCGCATGTCGCAAAGGTCCTGCGCCAGGAAGAGGAGCGCTTCGCCGAGACGCTCGAAAACGGCATGGATTTGCTCGAAGGCGCGATCAAGAAAATGAAGGGCAAGACCATCGCGGGCGACACGGTGTTCAAGCTCTACGACACCTTCGGATTCCCGGTGGACCTCACCGCCGATATCGCGCGCGAGCGAAAGTTGTCGATCGACCAGGCGGGTTTCGAGGCGGCGATGCAGGGCCAGCGTGAACGCGGCCGCGCCGCGAGTCGCTTCGGCGTGGACTTGCGTGGCCAGGCCGAGACCGGGCACGAGAGCGAGTTCTGCGGTTACGATTCGCTCGTGGGTGAAGGCAAGGTTCAAGCCATCCTGAAGGGCGGCGCCGAGGTGAAGTCCGCTGCCGCCGGCGAGGAAGTGCAGGTCGTGCTCGACCGCACGCCTTTCTATGCCGAGTCGGGCGGCCAGGTCGGCGATGTCGGCACGCTGGAAAATGCGAAATCGAAGTTCCGTGTCACCGACACGAAGAAGCTGGGCGATGCACATCTGCACATCGGCCGCCTCGAATCGGGATCGCTCGCAATCGGCGACAAACTGACGGCGAAAGTGGATGCCGCCACGCGCCAGGCGACGGTGCTGAACCATTCCGCGACGCATCTCCTGCATGCGGCGCTTCGCAAAGTGCTCGGCAATCATGTCGTGCAGAAAGGATCGCTGGTCGCACCCGACCGGTTGCGTTTCGATTTCTCACACACCCAAGCCGTGACGCCGCAGGAACTCGAGCGCATCGAGGACCTGGTCAATGCCGAGATCCGCAGGAATTCCGCCGCCGATATCCGGGAGCTGCCCTACGACGCGGCGATCAAGGCGGGCGCGATGGCGCTCTTCGGCGAGAAGTACGGGGACGTCGTGCGCGTGCTGCGCTTCGGGGATTTCTCGACCGAGCTTTGCGGCGGCACCCATGTCGCGCGCACCGGCGACATCGGCCTGTTCCGGATCACATCGGAGGGCGGCATCGCCTCGGGCGTCCGCCGCATCGAGGCGGTGACCGGCGCGGGCGCGCTCGAGTCGGTCAAGACCACGGAATCATTGCTCAGGCGTGTCGCGGCAGCCCTGCGCAGTACTCCGGTGGAAGTCGAGGACAAGGTGAACCAGCTGCTCGAGCGCCAGAAGAAGCTCGAGCGCGAACTCGCGACCGTGAAATCGAAACTGACCTCGGGCCACCGCGGAGATCTGGCGGAAAGCGCGGTCCAGGTCCGGGGCGTGCAAGTGGTCGCAACGGCGATCGATGGTGCGGACGCGCAGTCGCTGCGTGAAGCGGTGGACTCGCTGAAAGGCCGGCTCGGTTCGGCCGTGATCGTGCTCGCGACCGTGACCGAAGACGGAAAGGTGTCGCTCGTTGCGGGCGTTACGCCGGATCTCACGGCCACCATCAAGGCCGGAGACCTGGTCGGCAGCATCGCTGCGATGGTCGGCGGGCGCGGTGGCGGGCGGCCCGACTTCGCCCAGGCCGGTGGCAGCGATCCCTCCAGGCTGGTCGAGGCACTGGCAGCCGTGCGGGGACTGGTCGAAAAGAAAATCACCGGAACCTGAGTCCACGCGGACCGTCTGAGTCCTAGTGATCGTTTACGTCCTGCCCGTCGCGCTGCTCCTGCTCAAGACCCAGGCCGTAGAAGAACCCGCACCGCCTCCCCAACTGCAGGAATTGACTGTCACCGCGGCCGAGCCGCGCTACGTGGCGCCGACCCGGCGCGATCGCATCGGGCGCATCTGGGCGCCGGTCCTGATCAACGGCCAGGGGCCATTCCGCCTGGTGCTGGATACCGGCGCAACCAATTCCGCGGTGACCGCGAAAGTCGCGGAGGCCCTTGGCAAGACGCTGGATTACCCGGGCACAATCACGCTTCAAGGCGCAACGGGCAGCGTGAAAGTGCCCGCGATTCTGGTCGATTCAATGGAAGTCGGCGAACTGCTGATGGAGCCCAAGCGCCTGCCGATCGTCCCGGATGCACTGGGCGGTGCAGAAGGGATCCTCGGCACCGAAGGCCTCGGCGACAAGCGCATCACGATCGAATTCCGCCATGACCGCATCACGATCATGCGATCGCGCAATGAAAGGGCCGGGCCAGGCTTTGTCACGATCCCGATCAAATTCATGCGCGGACGCCTGCTGGTCGTGGACGGCTGGCTCGGCGGCGTGCGCGTCAAGGCGATCATCGACACCGGCGGCCAGTCGACACTCGGCAATCTGGCGCTTCGCGATGCGCTCGCCGGGCGCCGCTCGGCGCTGCCGGCCGTGCCCGACCAGGTGATCGGCGCAACACTCGACATCCAGATCGGGGACCGCGTCTCGACACCCGCGCTCGCGATGGGCGACATCGTGGTCAGGAACCCCGCGATGACATTTGCCGATTTTTCGATTTTCAAGCACTGGAAGATGACCGACGAGCCTGCGATGCTGGTCGGCATGGACGTGCTGGGCCTGATCGAGACCCTGATCATCGATTATCGCCGGCGCGAGCTGCAGGTCCGCCTGCGCCGCTTACAGGGGACCTGAAATGTTGCGAGCCTTCCGACTCATTCTATTGGTTTGCGCGCTGGCGGCCGCGACGGCTGCAGGCGCAGCGAGCCCCGGTTTTGTCGTGAGCTACCAGGCGGAGCGGAGCCAGGGCCCGCTGCAGGGCCGGCTGATCCTGGTGTTTGCGCCAAACGGTGAAAAAGAGCCACGCGAACAAGTCATCTGGGACCAGGACGCGATTCCGTTCTGGGGCATGGACGTCAAAGGCTGGAAGCCCGGCGAGCAGCGCGCTTTCGACAAGAGCGCCTACGGCTTTCCGTTGAAATCATTCGACGACCTGCCGCCCGGAAAATATTTCGTGCAGGCGGTGTTGAACCGCTACGAGACATTTACGTTTGCCGACGGCAGGCGCCTCGATCTCGCGCCGGATCGCGGCGAGGGCCAGGTCTGGCACAAGAAGCCCGGCAATCTCTATTCGAAGCCGCAGGAAGTCGAGATCGGCGGCGCGCAGGGCGGAACGGTTGCGATTCTGCTCGACCAGGAAGTCCCCGCCGTCGAACCCTTCGAGAAGCAGCAGACCGAGTACGTGAAGTACCTGCGCATCCGGAGCGAGCGCCTGTCGAAATTCTGGGGCCGCGAAATGTATCTCGGCGCCTGGATCACGCTGCCCTGGGGCTATGCCGAGCACCCTGATGCCCGCTATCCGCTCGTCATCGCGCACGGGCATTTTCCCAGCCACCCAGGCGTGTTCCGCGAGACGCCGCCGGAGCCCGACCTGAAACCCGAATACAGCAAGCGCTTCAGCCTGGAAGGCTACAACCGCACTGAGCAGGAATACGGCTGGCTGGCCTTCAATAACTGGAATGCGCCGAGATTCCCGCGCGTGCTGCTGGTCGAGATCCAGCATGCGACGCCGTTCTACGACGATTCCTACGCGGTCAACTCGGCCAATAACGGCCCTTATGGCGATGCGATCGAATACGAGCTGATCCCGGAGATTGAAAAGCGCTTTCGCTCCATCGGTGCGGGCTGGGCGCGCTTCGTTTACGGCGGCTCGACCGGCGGTTGGGAAGCCATGGCCGTGCAGATGTTCTATCCCGATCACTACAACGGCGCCTGGATCGCCTGCCCGGACCCGATCGATTTCAACCACTACGAGACGGTGAATATCTACAGGGACAAAAACGCCTATTACATGAACGAGTACAAGCGCACGCCGCGACCGGCGTATCGCAACTGGCTGGGTCATGTGTACGCGACGGTCGAGGAAAACAATCAGTGGGAATATGCGCTGGGCACGCACGGCCGCTCCGGCGACCAATGGGATGCCTGGGAGTCTGTCTATTCACCGGTGGGCCCCGACGGCTATCCGCGCCGTATCTGGGATCGCGAGACCGGCGTGATTGACCGCGAGACGGCCGAGTACTGGCATGAGCACTACGACCTGTTCCATATCCTGCAGCGCGACTGGGCGACGCTCGGGCCGAAGCTGCGTGGGAAGCTGCGCATCTACGTCGGCGACATGGACAACTACTACCTGAACAACGCCGTCTACGGCGTCGAGAAATTCCTGAAGAGCGCCGATCCGCCGGCCGACGCCGTCGTCGAATACGGCGATCGCGACGAGCATTGCTGGAATGGCGATCACGCGCGCGCGAATGCGTATTCACGCCTGCGCTATCCGCAGATGGTGCTGCCGTGGACGGTGGAACGGATGCTGAAGACGGCGCCGGCGGGCGCCGATGTCACGAGCTGGCGGTACTAGGGCGCTGGAGCGCGAGGCAGAATCAGGCGGCGCGCGGCTGACTGGCGGCGATGGTTTTTTCGTCGGGCCGGCGGCGATTGACGAGCATGCGCTCGTGCAGCTCGCCGATCATGCTGCTGGCCTTGGTACAAAATACGCCCGGCAGCAGGGCGTGCACGAAGCACATGAGCCCGCCACCGATCATGCGCAGGCCAAAGCTCGACGCGCTTGCGAAGTGCTGGAAATAGGTCTCATTGACGGTTGCGGGATGCTCGGTGAAGAGCTTGTTCCAGATCGACATCAGGCTCGCCCCCGCTGGCAGAAGTACGGGTATCCTATACCCCAGGCTGTCGCAAATATTCCCAATTCTCGCCGTTATGTAGACTGATATTGGGATATTTTGCTAATCTGAAGCCCATGGTGAAGCTGGACGACCTGGACCGGAAAATCCTGGCCCTGCTGCAGGACGACGCCTCGCTGCCGATCCAGCAGATCGCCGACCGGGTCGGGCTCTCGGTCAACCCCTGCTGGCGCCGCATCCGGCGCATGGAAACCGACGGCGTTATCCGCGGCCGTGTCGCGATCGTGGATCCCGAGAAGGTCGGCCTCGCGCTCACGATCTTCGTGCGCGTGAAAACCCGCGAACACACCGCCGCCTGGGCCGAGAGACTCGCCGAAGTCATTGCGTCCATGGACGAAATCTCCGAATGTCACCGCATCGGAGGCGACGTGGACTACCTGCTGAAGGTGACCGTGCCTGACATCGCGGGCTATGACCGCGTCTACAAGGAGCTGATCGCGCGCGTGCCGAACCTGACGGACGTCAGCGCGCTCTTTTCAATGGAACGCCTGAAGAGCTCGACGCGCCTGTTGATTCCCGCATGAGCTTGATCGTCCAGAAGTACGGCGGCACTTCGGTCGGATCGGTCGCGCGCATCCACGCGGTCGCCGAACAAATTGCAAAACTGGCGGGCGAGGGCCACCGGGTCGCGGTCGTCGTCTCCGCGATGGGCGACACGACTGACAGGCTCGTCGAACTTGCGCGCGAAGTCGCGCCCGATCCCGATGCGCGCGAAATGGACGCCCTCCTTGCGACCGGCGAGATGATTTCAACCGCACTGCTCGCGATGGCGCTACGCCGCCTCGGCCTGAAGGCACGCTCCTGGAATGCCCTGCAATTGCCGATCGAAACCACGGCCCACCCCGGGCGCGCGCGCATCTCGCGCATTGAAGCCAGGGCACTCAAGAATGACCTCACGTCCGGCATCATTCCCATCGTCGCGGGTTTCCAGGGCCGCGCCGCGAATGGGGATCTCACCACGATCGGCCGCGGCGGCTCCGACACGACGGCCGTTGCACTCGCCATCGTGCTCGAGGCTGACGAATGCCAGATCCTCACGGATGTCGATGGCGTCTACACCACCGACCCGCGCATGGTGCCCGAGGCGAGGCGCCTTGACCGCGTCAGCTTCGAGGAGATGCTCGAACTCGCCGGGCAGGGCTCGCGCGTGTTGCACCTGAGATGCGTCGAATTCGCCGCACGCTACGGCATGAAGCTGCGCGTGCTATCCAGTTTCGAAGCAGGGCCCGGAACGCTCATCTGCCAGGAGGATCGCAAAGTGGAAGCCCCCGTCGTTTCCGGCATCGCCTTCAACCGCGACGAAGCCGCAATCACCGTCGCCTCCGTCCCGCACCAGCCCGGTGTGGCCCACGCCATACTCAAGCCCATTGCCGAGGCAGGGATCGACGTGGACATGATCGTCGTGAACGCACCGCGCGAGGAGCGGGTGGATTTCAGCTACACCGTCCACCGCGATGACTACGAAAAAGCCCTCCAACTGACCCGCGAGGCGACCGCCGAACTTGGCGGCGCTATCGTCGCCGGCGACGACCGCGTGGCGAAACTATCGGTGGTCGGCTCCGGCATGCGCGCCCACGCGGGCGTCGCGACCCGGCTCTTCGAAACCCTCGCGAAGGAATTCATCAACGTCCGGCTGGTCTCGACCTCCGAGATCAAGATCAGCGTGCTGGTTGCCGAAAAAGACCTCGAACGCGCCGTGCGCGCACTGCACCGCGCCTACGGACTGGAACGCCACCCAAGTCCTTGATTTGACATAACATACCCCCATCCAGTCCCTGTGCTTTCATTTCTGCCACATTTGGGGGATAAAGCAGGGAAGCTGGGGGTACAAGAAACATGCTCATCCTGACTCGCCGCGTGGGAGAAGCGCTGATGATCGGTGACAACGTCACCGTCACCGTGCTCGGCATCAAGGGCAACCAGGTCCGCATCGGCGTGCTGGCGCCCAAGGAAGTCGGCGTCCACCGCGAAGAAATCTACGAACGCATTCGCCACGAAAAAGGCGAGACCGTAGCGAACGGCGAAGCCAGCGCCATCGCAACCGCCTAAGGATTTTCTCCGTCTCAACGACCTTTACCGGGCACCTGCCCGGCCAGTATGATTTGCGCCCCTCCAGCCCGGAGGGCGAACCCGGAGAGATGGCCGAGTGGTCGAAGGCGCGCCCCTGCTAAGGGCGTATGGGCCAAAAGCTCATCGAGGGTTCGAATCCCTCTCTCTCCGCCAGATTTTCTGCTCGAGCGCTGATGTGATTCGAACCCGAGAAAATAATCAACAGGGTTCGACGGCATCGCAAAGCGAAGCCGGTCACAGGCGCGAAGCGACTGTGAACCCGAGTGCCAGCGAGGGACGAGGCCGAGGCGGCATTGTCGCGCATGTGCAAGCTGGAACGGAGTTGGTTACCATTTTTGCATTCGCCTGCGAACTGCAAGCTGACTGAAAGCTGCCCAAGTGCCAACGACATGCTCGCGCCGTTCAATCACAACCTATCCGAATACGGCTTCGTACTGCAGAACTTCTGGAACAACGCCAATCAGCACGTGGTACCAGATCCGTTTGGCATCGTGAGATGAGCGGAATCGCAAGCAGATTCAGGTGACCGCGTCTGCGGGCATGAGCCACCTTGCGGGGCTGAGCGGTCGGGGAGATCTAAAGGGGACGCACCGCTTTACCTCGAAGCGGTGCGTCCCCCTTGTCGCCAAAAGTGTCCGTTCCCTTTTCGTAGAGGAAGTCGACCAGGGCGCGCACCTTGGGTGCGACATGCTTGCGCGTCGGATAGACCGCATAGATGCCGAGCTCGATCGAGCGATACTCCGG